>CANJXD010000255.1 GCA_947478535.1 Acetobacteraceae bacterium | reverse complement strand
GTGGTGGCGCTGTTGACGGGGGCGGGCGCGCTGCTGATCCCCCGCGGCGCGCCGCTGCCGCCGCTGCCCCGGCGCTCCGCCGTGGCAGGATTCCTGGAGGTGGTGCGCATCCGCCCGCTGCTGCGGGTCTGCCTGGCGACGGTGCTGCTGAACACGGCGCAGGCCAGCTTCTACGCCTATCTCGTGCTGTTCCTGGTCGGGCCGATGGGGCTGAGTCCGGCAGTCGCGGCGACAGTCTTCGGCGCGGTCCACCTCGTCTCGGCGGCTGCCCGCATCACCTGGGGCCTCGTGGCGGACCGCATCTTCCGGGGCGATGGGCGGACCTGCCTGCGGGCTATCGCCTTCGCCTCCGCGCTCGGCTTCATCGGGCTGGCGCTGGCGATCGGGCTCGGCGTGCCGCTGGCGGTGGGTGCTGCGCTGATGCTGGGGATGACGGTGGCGGGCTTCGCCGGCGTCGCCCAGGGGGCGGCGGCGACCGCCGCGCCGCGCAACCAGGTGGGGGCGGCGATGGGGGTCTTCATGGTGATGACGCCGCTCGGCTCCGTCTTCGGCCCCCCGGTCTTCGGCGGCCTGCTGACCATCACCGGTGGCTACCTCGTGCCCTATCTGATGGTGGCGGGGCTGACGGTGGCGACAGGCGTCTTCGTGCTGCGGAGGCCGGCGGGGTAGGAATACCCAGCGGTTCACTATCTGGCCCGCGGCCCGTAGGGCCGAGCGCCCGGCAGGTGAGGGGCACGACGGTGAAACCTTCGTGCGGTTGGTATAGGCGCTAAGCCCGTTCGCGAACCGAGGCGGTCTGCGGGTCCGCCGCCGGGCGGTTTCTCAGGGCGTCGATCAGCCCCAGCAGGCGCCGCGTCTCGAAGGGTTTGCGCAGCACGGCGTCGAAGCCGGCGGCGCGGCAGCTGGCTTACACCTGCTCCGCGGTTTCCGCCGTCAGCGCGATCAGCGGCACGCGGCCCTGTTCGCCGGGCAGGGTGCGGATGGCGGCCGCGACGCCGAAGCCATCGAGACCCGGCATCAGCAGGTCCAGCACCGCGAGATCCACCTGTTCGCTGTGCAGGGCGGCCAGCGCGCGGGGGCCATCTTCCGCCACCACCACACGGTGGCCGGCGCGTTCGAGGACGGCCTGCAGCAGCAGGCGGCTGGCGGCGACATCTTCCGCCACGAGGATGCGCAGCGCCCCGCCGCGCCCCGCCGCCATCGGTGCCGCGCCGGGGCGGAAAGGCGTCCAGAACACGAAGCGACTGCCCTGGGCCAGGCTTTCCGCGCCGATCGCACCGCCCATCGCTTCCACAAGCCGGCGGCAGATCGCCAGGCCGAGGCCACTGCCGCCGAAGCGCCGCGCCGTATCGGCGCCGGCCTGGCGGAAGCGGTCGAAGATGCGGGGCAGTTCCTCCGGCGGGATGCCGATGCCGGTATCGGTGACGGAGACCTCGACACGCTCCGGCCGGGCGGTGAGGCGGGCGGAGATGACGATCTCCCCCTTCTCCGTGAATTTGATGGCGTTGCCGATCAGGTTGGTGGCGATCTGGCGCAGCCGCAGCGGGTCTCCGCGCATCCAGCGGGGCAGGCCGGGATGCACCTCCACCCGCAGGCCGAGGCCTTTCTGCTGGGCGACACCGCGCATCAGGGCGGCGCATTCCTCCAGCAGGGTCGCGATCTCGATATCCGCGTCCTCCAGCTCAATGGCGCCTTCCTCAAGCCGGGCGAAATCCAGCACATCCCCCACCAGGGCGAGCAGCGCCTGGCCGGCGCGGCGCTGCTGGTCCACCCAGGACCGCGCCTGCGGCGGCAGGGCGGATTTGGCGAGCAGGTCGGTGTAGCCGAGCAGCCCGGTCAGCGGCGCGCGGAGCTCGTGGCTGACCGTCGCGAGCAGGTCGGTGCGGCGACGTTCCTGTTCCTCGATCCGGGCCAGTGCCTCGGTTTGCCGGCGGTGGCGCTGCGCTTCCTGCCCCCGTTGGCGGCGGGCGAGGCGGGCGGTGATGCCGATCCCGGCCAGCAGCACGGAAGCGCCGGCGGCGGCGACCAGCCAGAGCAGGGCGGAATCGGCGAAGCCTGGCGGCGGGGCTGCGAGAAGCAGGGTCCAGCGCGTATCCCCCACCGGGCGGGCGATGGCCTGGAACGGGCCGGCCTGCGTCACCTCCCGCGGCAGGTCCAGCGCCGGGCGCAGCTGTTCCAGCGCCGCGCTGCCATGGGCGGAACGAGCGACGAGGCGGCCTTCGCTGTCCAGCAGCAGGGCGGACCAGCCCGGGTGCTGCAAGGCGCTGTCCAGCACCGAGGCGAGGGCCGTCGTCTCCACCGCCGCGACCAGGGCGTAGCGCAGGGCGCCTTCCTGGCGGACCGGGGCGCGCAACAGCACACGGCCATCCGCCAGCCCGCCCGGCGCGGCACGGCCGGAGCGCAGGACGGAGGCGATGGCCACCGGCTCACTGAGCCGGGGCAGCGCCGCTTCCGGGGGGTAGCGGAGGTTGAGGATCTGCCGCTCGCCATCGGTCAGGGCGATGGTGAACCAGGCGGGCTCACGGGCGAGGACGCGCTGCGCTTCTTGCCGGAAGCCATTGAAATCCCCGGCTTCGAGGCGGGAGGAACCAGCCAGCACTTCCAGCGTCCGCAGCCCGCCGCGGAGTTCCGCCTCGAGCGCGACGGTGATGGCGGCGCTGCCGCGTTGCAGGCCCGCGACGCGGCCGGCCTCGCGTTCCGCGCGCAGGCCGAGCAGCAGCAGCAACGCGTAGGCAGCCAGCGGGAGGACAGCGAGGAAAGGGGCCAGAAGTGTGAGGCGGGCGCGCAGCCGGCTGGCGGGCTTCTCCGCGACGGCGGAGCCTCCGGGAGAAGTGCCCAGGGGTGCGGCGATGGGCGTCGCGGGTACGGGGGTGATCGGCTCGGGCAAGGGCGCTCAGGTCTTTCGAGGACGGCTCGCGGTCCTGGTGCGACGCGGGGCGGCGGCCCTGCGCTGTGTGGCAGGCTATACGACCAGGGCGGTTTAAGCACCCTGAATTACTACCATAACGGGAATTTGTTAATGTCATGCAACCGAATCGGTCTGGAGTAGCTTCGGTCAGGCCAAGGGTTCCAGCACCACCAGCTCCGCCCCATCCGCCACCAGGTCACCGACGCCGCAGCGCAGCGCGATGACGCGGCTGGCGGCGGGGGCGGTGATGCGCATCTGGACCTTCATCGCCTCCATCACCAGCAGCACCGCGCCGCGCGCCACCTCCTGCCCTGGCGTTGCCAGCATTTGCAGGACCCGGCCGGGCATCGGCGCCAGGACGCGCCCGCCGCCTTCCTGCATCGCCGCGCTCCCGGCATGCGGGTCGATGTGGTGCAGCGCGTGGGTTTCGCCATCGAGGATGACGGACAGCGTCGCTGCCTCCCGCAGCACGATCGCGTCATGCGCGGTGCCGGCCGATGGGGAACCGAGGATGAAGGAGACGCCGTCCCCCTGCCAGCGCACGGCCTCGGTGGCCTCCGCCACGCCATCGGGGAAGGTGATGCGCGGGGTGGTGCCGGGTTGGGCGCGCAGCAGCAGCGTCGCCTCCGCATCGAGCAGGCGGAAATCCTGCCAGCCCGCCCCGTTCAGCCGCCAGGCGCTGGCGCGGCCCCAGGGGGAGTATGGGTCGGCCGGGTCCGCCACCGGTTCATCCCGCAGCAGCCGCAGCACGGCGGCAGCCAGCGCGGCGCGCGGCGCCGGGGGGGCGGGCGGCAGCAGCGCCTGCGTATGGCGGGCGATGAAGCCGGTATCGAGATCGCCGGCGGCGAAGGCAGGATGGGCGAGGATGGCGCGGAGCAGCGCCAGATTGGTGCGTACCCCCGCCACGGCGCTGGCCCTGAGAGCGGCAAGCAGGCGCCGGCGCGCTTCCTCGCGATCCGCGCCCTCGGCGATGATCTTGGCGATCATCGGGTCGTAGTGGATGGGGATGGCATCGCCCTGGCGGACGCCCGCATCGATGCGGATGCCCGGCAGGTCCCCGCGCAGCGCCAGGTGGCGGAGCGTGCCGATGGAGGGCGCGAAATCCCGCGCTGGGTCTTCCGCATAGAGCCGCACCTCGATGGCGTGGCCGACCAGGGGGATCTGCTCCTGCGCCAAGGGCAGGCGTTCTCCCATGGCGACGCGGATCTGCCATTCGACCAGGTCGAGACCGGTGATCGCCTCCGTCACGGGGTGTTCGACCTGCAGGCGGGTGTTCATCTCCATGAAGTGGAACTTGTCGTCAGAAGCGATGAATTCCACGGTGCCGGCGCCGATGTAGCCGATGGCGCGGGCGGCCTCGCAGGCGGCCTGGCCCATGGCGGCGCGGCGTTCGGGCGTCATCCCCGGGGCGGGGGCTTCCTCCACCACCTTCTGGTGGCGGCGCTGGATGGAACAGTCACGCTCATGCAGGTGGACGACGTTGCCGTGGGTGTCGGCGAAGACCTGAATCTCGATATGGCGCGGACGGGTCAGGTAGCGTTCCAGCAGCAGGCGGTCATCGCCGAAGGCGGCGTGGGCTTCACCGCGGGCGAGGGCGATCGCATCCTCCAGCGCGGCGGCGTCCTCGGCCACCTTCATGCCCTTGCCGCCGCCGCCGGCGCTGGCCTTGACCAGGATGGGAAAGCCGATGCGCGCGGCTTCCCGGCGCAGCATCGCGTCCGACTGGTCCGCCCCGTGATAGCCGGGGACGAGGGGAACGCCGGCGTCTTCCATCAGCGCCTTGGCCGCGGCCTTGCTGCCCATGGCGCGCATCGCGGCCGGCGGAGGGCCGATGAAGACAAGGCCGGCCGCGGCGCAGGCCTCCGCGAATTCGGCATTCTCCGACAGGAAGCCGTAGCCGGGGTGGATCGCCTCCGCGCCCGATCGGCGGGCCGCATCCAGGATGGCGGGGATGGACAGGTAGCTGTCCCGCGCCGGGGCGGGGCCAATGGCCAGGGCGGCATCGGCGAGCGCGACATGCATCGCGCCGGCATCGGCCTCGGAGAACACGGCGATGCTGCGCAGGCCCATCCGGCGGGCGGTGCGGATGACGCGGCAGGCGATCTCGCCCCGATTGGCGATGAGGAGACGGGAAAACGGCCTCATGTGCGGAACACCCCGAAGCGGGTATCGCCCTGCCAGCCCGGCACCGGGTTGTTGCGGGCCGCCGACAGGGCAAGGCCGAGGACCATGCGGGTATCCTCTGGCGCGATGACGCCATCATCCCAGAGCCGGGCGGAGGCGTAGGTCGGGTTGCCCTGGGCTTCGTATTGCGCCTCGATCGGGGCCTTGAAGCGGGCTTCCTCCTCCGCTGGCCAGGCGCTGGCTTTTGCTTCGATCGCATCGCGGCGGAGCGTGGCGAGCACTGCGGCGGCCTGGGGTCCGCCCATGACGGAAATCCGCGCATTCGGCCACATGAACAGGAAGCGCGGCGCAAAGGCGCGGCCGCACATGCCGTAATTGCCGGCGCCGAAGCTGCCGCCGATGATCACGGTGAATTTCGGCACGCGGGCGGTGGCGACGGCGGTGACCATCTTCGCGCCATCCTTGGCGATGCCACCGGCTTCGTATTTCCGGCCAACCATGAACCCGGTGATGTTCTGCAGGAACACCAGGGGAATGCCGCGCTGGTCGCAGAGTTGGATGAAATGCGCCGCCTTCTGCGCGGATTCGGAAAACAGCACGCCGTTATTGGCGACAATGCCGATGCGGTAGCCCCAGAGCCGGGCGAAGCCCGTCACCACCGTCGGGCCATAGAGCGGCTTGAATTCATCGAACTCGCTGGCATCGGCCAGCCGGGCGATGACCTCTCGCACGTCATAGGCCTGCCGCAGGTCGGCGGGGATGATGCCGCCGATATCCGCGGTGGGGTAGAGCGGGTCCCGCGGCGGGGCGGGGTCATCCTGCCCGCGGGGCTTGGCGAGGTTCAGCCCGGCGACGATCCCGCGCGCCAGGCCCAGCGCATGGGCATCGCTATCCGCCATGTGGTCCGTGACGCCACTGGTGCGGCTGTGCAGTTCGGCGCCGCCAAGATCCTCGGCCGAGACCTCCTCCCCGGTCGCGGCCTTCACCAAGGGCGGGCCGGCGAGGAAGATGGTGCCCTGGTTGCGGACGATGATGGCCTGGTCGGACATGGCGGGCACATAGGCGCCGCCGGCGGTGCAACTGCCCATCACCACCGCGATCTGCGGGATGCCCTGGGCGGACATGCGCGCCTGGTTGAAGAAGATGCGGCCGAAATGGTCGCGGTCGGGGAAGACCTCATCCTGGCTCGGCAGGTTCGCCCCGCCACTATCCACGAGGTAGAGGCAGGGCAGGCGGTTCTGTTCCGCGATCTCCTGTGCCCGCAAGTGCTTCTTCACCGTCAACGGGTAGTAGGTGCCGCCCTTCACCGTCGCATCATTGGCGACGATCACGCATTCCCGGCCGGCGACGCGGCCGATGCCGGTGATGAGGCCGGCGGCGGGCACATCCTCGGGATAGACGCCCTGCGCGGCGAGCTGACTGAATTCGAGGAAGGGGGAAGCGGGGTCGATCAGGGTGCGGATACGGTCCCGCGGCAGCAGTTTGCCCCGGCCCGTATGCCGCTGGCGTGCCACTTCGCCGCCGCCTTCGCGGATGCGATCCACCGTGGCGCGGAGTTCCGCGACCAGGGCGGCCATGCGCGCGGCATTGGACCGGAATTCCGCCGCACGCGGATCCGCGGCGCTCTGGATCACGCCCATGCCGCTTGCCCTCCCGTATCATTGACGCAGCGCTATTGGGCGGGGTGGGCTGGCGGCCGTCAATCCGGCGGGGATGCGCGCAAAAGAAAAGGGGGCGCCTTGCGGCACCCCCCGTTCTGGTCGGCCGTGAAGGCCTGCGTGATCAGCGCAGGACGATCTCGACGCGGCGGTTCTGCGGCTCGCGCACACCGTCCGCGGTCGGGACGAGCGGGCGGCTCTCGCCGAAGGCCTGGATCGTCATGGCGGAGCGGGCAACGCCCCGGCGCTCGAGTTCCGCGGCCACCGCGGCGGCGCGGCGCTCGGACAGGCGCTGGTTGTACTGCGGCGTGCCGGAACGGTCGGCGTGGCCGGAGACTTCGATGCGGGTCGTGCCGGCACCGCGGGAGTTGGTCGCGGCCTCACCGATGATCTGGCGAGCGCGGTCCGTCAGGTCGGCGCGGTCGAAGTCGAAGAAGACGAGGTAGGTGCGGGCGACGGCCGGGGCGGCGGCCGGCGTCGGGGCAACCACGGGGGCCGGGGCCGGGGCGGCGCCGAAGGCGTAGCGCAGGCCGAGCATGACGCTGTGGTTCACGTTGTCGAAGTCGGTCTTGCCGCGCAGGAAGGTCTGGTTGGAGCGGACTTCCGCCTCGGCGCCAATAACCTGCATGTAGCGGTATTCGGCCGTCATCGACAGGCCAGGCACCATGCTGATCGGCATCGCCACGCCGGCCATCAGCTGGAAGGCCGGGGCTTCTTCATTGCCCGTCACGTCGATGAAGCTGCCGGTCGCGACGTTACGGGCGCGGTTGCTGTTCACATAGGACCAGACATAGCCGACGCCAGCGCCGACATAGGGGGTGAACATCGAGCCCGGGCCCATGTCGAAGTCATAGTAGCCGTTCAGCATCAGGCCGAGGGAGATGACATCGCCGCCGGACCGCGGCCGGTTGGTGCCGACCGAGGAAAACCCGGAGGCGCTGTCGACTTCGTTCGAGCGGGCATTGAATTCAACTTCAAGGCGCAGGCCATTGCCGTAGCCGTAGCCGATCGCGCTCACCGCAGCGAAGCCGTAATCGAAATCGACGGAGCCACGGCGCTGGGCCGGGGTCAGCGTGCCGGCGAGCGGGCCGGTGACGGAGACGTCCGTGCCCTGCAGGATGTTCAGGCCGGCGCCGGCGCCGACATAGAGGCCGGTCACGGTCTCGGCGCGGGCAGCCATCGGGGCTGCGATGATCGTCGCTGCCAGGAGTAGACTTGTTGCGAAAGTTGCGTGATTTTGGTGCGGCCGTGCTGGCCGTGGCCGGCGCCCTCGGTCAGCAGGGCCTCGGTCAGCAGGGCAGGAACCCTGCTTC
>CANJXD010000254.1 GCA_947478535.1 Acetobacteraceae bacterium | reverse complement strand
TGTTCGGCAGTCTGGCGCAGGCGACGATCCCGACGCTCTATCGCAACCCGAGCTTCGATCCGCTGGCGCTGGATGCCATCGGGCTGGTGAACGAGGTGCCGATGGCGATCATCGCGCGGCCGACCTTCCCGGCGACGACCCTCGCGGAATTCGTCGCCGTGGTGCGGCGGGATGGGCGGCGGCTCAACCTCGGCAATGCAGGGGTGGGCTCCACCAGCCATCTGTGCAGCCTGCTGCTGATGGCCTCCATCGGCACGCCGGTCACGCTGGTGCCGTATCGCGGCAATGCGCTGGTGATGAATGACCTGATGTCCGGCACGCTCGACATGGGCTGCGACCAGACCACGAACAACGCCGAGCAGATCCGCGGCAATACCATCCGCGCCTATGCCATCAGCACCGCGACGCGCGCCGCATCCCTGGCCAATGTGCCGACGACGGAAGAAGCCGGGCTGCCGGCGATGCGCATGTCCGGCTGGAACATCCTGTTCGCGCCGACGGGCACGCCGCGCCCGGTGGTGGAAAGGCTGAACCAGGCGCTGCTGGCGGCGCTGCGGGATGGCAATGTGGGCCGCCGCATGGCCGAGCTCGGCAGCGGCCCGGCCAGCGGCGAACGCACCACGCCGGCCGGCGCGCAGGCCTTCTGGCGGTCCGAGATCGCGCGCTGGAAGCCGCTGATCGAAGCGGCTGGCCAGTTCGCGGATTGAGGCTCAGTCGGGCGTAAGCCCGATGGCCGCGATGAGCCGGCCGATCCTTTCCCCCTCGCTCTGCACGCGCTCGGCCAGCGCCGCCGGGCCGAGGGCGAAGGGGGTGGTGCCGATCGGCAGCTTTTCCGCGAAGGCGGGGGCGTTCACGGTATCCAGCAGATCCTCCGCCGCGCGGTTGACGATGGCGGCCGGCGTGGCCTTCGGGAAGAACACGGCCATCCAGGCATTCATCAACTGCACGCCGGGCGCCGCCTCAGCCATCGTGGGCACATCCGGCAGCAGCGGGTGGCGGGCCGTGCCGTTGAAGGCGAGCGGCCGCAAGGTGCCAGCCTGGATATGCGGCAGGGTGATGGAGAAGCTGTCCATCGTCACCTGCACGCGGTTGGCGAGCAGATCCGTGTTGCCGGCCTGGCTGGTGCGATAGGGCACGTGCTGCATCGGGAAATCCAACGCCCGGCTCAGTGCCTCCAGGTTCAGATGCGGCACCGTGGCATTGCCCGGGGAGTAGTAGAACACCGGGTTCTCCACCGGGCGGGACCGCGCATAGGCCGCGAGTTCCGCCACGCTCCGCACGGGCAGCGAGGCATGCACCGCGAGGAAGGAGGAGGAGATGGCCAGCCCCGTCACCGCCTGCAATTCGGGGAAGGGATCGAAGCGCGGATTGCGCTGGATATGCGGCAGGATGGTCAGCGCCGCCGCCGCCACCACGCCGCACACGCTGCCATCGGCCGGCGCGCGGATCAGGTTGTTGGCGCCGAGCATGCCGCCCGCGCCGGGCAGGTTGTCCGCCGCCATGCGCCAGCCATGGCGCTGGCCCACGGCCTCGATCAGCACGCGGGCCACCTGGTCAGTGATGTTGCCGGCGCCGTAGCCGATGATCATGCGGCTGGGCGGCGACCAGGCGCGGGGCGCCTGTGCGAGCGCCGGCAGGGGCAGCGTGGCGGAGAGCAGCAGAACGTGGCGGCGGCGCATGCGCGTTTCCCTCAGGCGGTCACGGGTTCGGCGGGGTCGAAGATCTCCCCCGTGGCACCGTCGGTCAGGCCGAGATCGGTCGGGTGTGGTGCCGGGTTGCAGGCGAGCGAAAGCCCCGTCATCGCGCGGAAGACGCGCCATGGCGTGGCCCAGTCGATGACCATGTCCGCCTGCGCGCGGAGCTTGGCGAAATTCGCCACCGTCTCCTCCGGCGGGGTTTCCGCCAGCAGCCCGGCGATGGGCAGCGGCAGCAGGGCGGCGACCTTGCCATCGCGCGCCACGCACATGCCGCCACCGCAGGCGATCAGCGCATTCGCCGCCGCCTGCATGTCGGCGGGATCGCGGCCGAGGACCAGCAGGTTGTGGCTGTCATGGCTGATCGTCGTGGCGATGGCGCCGCGCGGGTCGCCCCAGCCCTCGATGATGCAGGTCTGCGGCGTGGCCGGCACGCGGCCATGGCGGTGGATGATGGTGATGACGGCGTGATCGGGCGGCAGCACGGCGAAGCCGTTGCGGACCTCGACATCCAGCGTGCCCCATTTGCCGTGCCGCGCGCCGACGATCTTCCGCAGGCGCGCGCGGCCATCGCCGATGCCGTTGACCTTCGGCATGAAGGATTCGATGGGCTGCGCGGCAAGCTTCACCGTCCCCGTCGGCCCTGGCGTACGGCGCGGCGGCTCGATCAGCTTGCCCTCCTTCGCCACCAGCTTGCCCGCGGTGAAGACGCGATCGACGGCAATAGTGGTCAGGTCCGAGAGAACGACGATATCCGCCTGCCGCCCGGCGCCGATCAGCCCGATGTCGTCCCGCTTGAGGCGCATCGCCGCATGGAAGGTGGCGCAGCGGATCGCAGCGATTGGGTTCATGCCCCGGGCGATAATTCGAGCAACGGTGTCGCGCAGCCCGCCCTTCTGCATGAGTTCATCGGGGAAGATGTCATCGGTGCAGAAGACCAGGTTCGGCGGCAGCATCGGCAGGGTGGCGAGCGCCGTCAGCACGCCGGGCAGCACGTAGTCATGGCTGCCGCGCAGCTCCACCGTCATGCCGCTGCGCAGCTTCTGGAGGAAATCCTCCGGCCCCACGATCTCATGGCAGCTGGTGACGCCGGCGCTGCAATAGGCCTGGAGATCGCCATCCACCATGCCACGGGCATGGCCGTTGACGTTCTTGCCGGAGGCGATGCCGGCACCGACGATGCCCTGCATATGCGCCGTGCCGCGCAGCACGCCGGGCATGTCCATCACCTCCGCCACGCCGGCGATCTCTGGCCAGGAAAGCATGTCCGCCATCTCGGCCGGCCCGATATCGGCGCCTGCCACTTCGAGACCCGGCGCCGAGGGCACGCAGGACGGTGCGGCGATCAGGCTGCGCAGCGGCAGGTCCCGGCTGGCATCGATCGCCCAGCGCACGCCGGGAAGGCCGAGCACATTGGCCAGCTCATGCGGGTCCCACACGCAGGTGGTTGTGCCGGCCGGGACGACGCAGGCGGCGTAGTCCGCCGGCGCCATCAGGCTGCTTTCGTAATGCAGGTGGCTGTCGATGAAGCCGGGCGCGAGCCACTTGCCCGTCACATCCTCCACCACCGCCGCATCCTCCCGCGTGCCGGGGGCGTGGACGGAGGCAATGAGCGGCCCGACCAGGCCGATATCGGCGGCGCGGAGTTCTCCCGTCGCGACATCGACGACGGTGCCGCCCATCAGCAGCACATCGAAGGGGGCGGAGCCGCGCGCGGCCTGGACGGCACGGGCGCGCAGCGCGGGGGCAACGGCATCCTGGGTCATCAGCGTGTCCTTCCGGCGGAAAAGGCGAGCGTCATTTCGTCGGTCCGCGCCTCATAGGTGAAGCCACGGCGCATCGCCCAGGTGTTCACGGCGAAATACAGCGGGATCATCGCGGTGTGATCGACCAGCGCCATGCGCGTGGCCTGCTGGGTCAGGCGGCGGCGTTCATCGTCGTTGATGGTGGTGCGGGCGCGCTGGATCAGCGCATCCACATCCGGGTTGCTGAAGCGGCCGCGATTGGCGGTGCCAAGGCCGAGCGCCGTATCCCAGCTATGGATCTGCGTCTCCAGCATCCCCAGCAGCTCGGGGTTGGGGGAGAAGCCGGCGAAGTTGACGGAATAGCGGAGCTGCGCGGCCTCGCTGAGCCACACCGCGCGGGTCTTGGTCTCGACGGTGGTGGCAAGGCCGAGGCGCGTCCACATCTGGGCGATGGCCTGCACCACCTGCTCATCGTTGACGAAGCGGTCATTGGGCCCGTTCACCTGCACGGCGAAGCCCTGGCCCCAACCGGCTTCCGCCAGCAGGCGGCGCGCTTCCTCCAGGTTGAAGGGCGGCGGCGTCATGTCCGGGGAGGTGCCGAAATAGCCAGGCGGGCCGAGATCCCCCGCCGCCATCGCCTGGCCCTGCAAGACGCGGGAGACCAGGGCATCGCGGTTGATGGCGAGCGAGAGCGCGCGGCGGACCCGGGCATCGCGCAGCGGGTTGGCGATGCGGCTGCCATCCCTGCCGCGCAGGAAGGGGCTGTCCGTGCGATCGCTGTCGAGTGTGAGGAACAGCAGGCGATTGGAGGGGCTTTCCGTGACGGTGTAGCGCGCGGCCTCGGTGCGGAAGCGGGCGAACTGGTCGGGCGGCACGATCTCGATGAGATCGACATCGCCGGCCTGCAACGCCGCGCTGCGGGCGCCGGCATTCGGGATGGGGCGGAACTCCACCCGGTTGAAGGCGGAGGTCGCACCTTGGAAGGTGGGGTTGCGTTCCATCACCACCGGGCTGCCGGGCTGCCAGGAGACGTGGCGGAACGGCCCGGTGCCGACCATGGCGCGGCCTGCATTGTAGTCCTGCGTCGAAGCGCCCTCGCCATGCTTCTTCGAGACGATCATCACCAGCGCCAGCAGGTTCGGCAGCAGTGGTGTCGGCTGCGTCGTGCGCAGGCGCATCGTCGTCGCATCCACAGCCTCGACGCTGGCGATGGGGCGGGTGACGTAGCGGAAGCTGCTCGGGCTGTTCGGCACATCGCCGGCGCGGGCGATGGTGAAGGCGATATCCTCCACCGTCACCGGCGCGCCATCATGGAAGCGGGCGCGCGGGTCCAGTGTGATTTCCCAGGTCAGGTCATCCACGGCGCGCATCGCGGTGGCGATGGCGGGGCGCAGATCCTGCTTGTGGTCCTGTTCCATCAGCGGCTGGAAGATGTGGCGGGCGAAGGCGATGTTGGTGATCAGGCTGGCGAAATGCGGGTCGAGGCTGGTCGGCCCAGCCTCCACGCCGATGCGGATATTGTCCTGTGCCAGGGCAGGCGTGGCGGCCAGGAGTGCGGTGCCCAGAAGGGCGGCCCCCATGACGGAGACACGCAGGGAGCGGATCATGCGGCGTTGGTCCTGGGAGAAGAAAGGCCAAGGTGGTGCGGCGCGGTGCCGGGTTCGGGCAGCCAGCCGGCAGTGGTCGGGCGAAGGATGGGCGTCGCGAAGGCGGCACGCACCGGGATGGCATCGGGCCAGCCGGCCTGCCAGCGGTTGCCCTGCGCCATGGCGACGAGCATCGCCACCGGCGTGACGCCCGCCGCTTCCAGGAGTTTCAAGCCGGCAAGCGCCGAAGCGCCGGTCGAGATCACGTCATCCACCAGCAGCACGCGGCGGCCTTCCAGGCGCCGGACGATGCGCGGGTCGAGCCAGAGGCGGCGCTCGGTGGGGGAGGTGATGGAATGGACGGGCACGGAAAGCCGGTCCTCATACCACCGTTTGCGGGACCAGCCCGGCGCCACCCAATTCGCATGGCCGAGCGCTTCCGCAACCAGGGGTGCGAAGACCTGGCCGAGGCTCGGCAGGCCGACCACGACTTCCGCGCCGAAGGGCCGCGCGGCGTCTGTCATCCACCCCGCCAGCGCCCGCACCACTGGGAAGGCGGCCTGGTTGGCGATCATCCCGGCAACAGCGAAATCCCCGAAATCACGGATCGGCAGCGCCAGCACCCGCCCATCCGGCATCACCGCGGGGAAGTGCCCGGCGAAGGGTCCCTGGCCAAACGGTCCCTGATCCGTAGGGGGCGCGTCGAAACGCTGCCAGAACTCCATCAGCCGTCCATTGGGTGTGTGCGGTGCAGCGTGCCATGCTGAGGCCCTTCGCCGCAACCGGAGCCCCCGCCTTGCCCAGGCCCGATGAGCTTTCCGCCCTGACCCCGGCCATGACCGAATGGCGGCAGGATTTTCACCGCCACCCCGAACTCGGCTTCGAGGAACAGCGCACGGCCGCGAAGGTCGCTGCCCTGCTGCGCGAATGGGGCATCGATGTGACCGAGGGCATCGCCAAGACCGGCGTGGTGGGCACGCTGCGCGGGCGCCCGGGCAATCGCGCCATCGGGCTGCGCGCCGATATGGACGCGCTGGCGATGACGGAGGCGACGGGGGCGCCCTATGCCAGCCAATCCCCCGGCCGGATGCATGCCTGCGGGCATGATGGCCATACCGCGATGCTGCTCGGCGCCGCGCAATGGCTGGCGGCGCACCGGGACCGATTCTCCGGCACCGTCCAGCTGATCTTCCAGCCGGCCGAGGAATCGCTCGGCGGCGCGCGGGTGATGGTGGAGGAAGGGGTGCTGGACCGCTTTCCCGTCGATGCCCTCTATGGTCTGCACAATCTGCCCGGCCTGCCGCTCGGCACCATCGCGGTGCCGAAGGGCCCGGTGCTGGCCAGCAGCGATACCTGGGAGGTGACCTTCCTCGGCGCCGGCACCCATGGCGCGAAGCCGCATCTCGGCACCGATGCCACACTCGCCGCGGCGCAGTTCATCACCGCCCTGCAATCCATCGCGGCGCGGGAGATCGACCCGCTCGGCACCGCCGTCGTCAGTGTCGGCCACATGGCGGCGGGCGATCCGGCGGCGCCCAACGTCATCCCGGCGCGGGTCTTCCTGCGCGGCACGGCGCGCGCCCTGACGGCCGAGGTCAGGGACCACCTGGCGCGCCGCATCGGGGAGATCGCGGCGGCGACCGCCACGCTGCACCGGTTGCGGGCGGAAGCGCGCTACATCCGCCGGCTCGGCCCCACTGTGAACCACGCCGCCCAGGCTGCCGTGATGGTGCGCGCCGCAACGGGAAGGGCCGCGGCGGTCGCCGATGACCACCCGCCGATCACGGCCGGGGAGGATTTTTCCGAATTCCTGGCGGCCCGCCCCGGCGCCTATGCCTGGCTCGGCACCGGGGACCCGGCCCACCCCGAGGGCTGGCACCACAACCCGCATTTCGATTTCAATGACGCTGCCCTGGCCCACGGCGCGGCCTTCTGGTGCAGCCTGGTCGAGACGGAGCTGGCGTGATGGCGCGGACCACGATCATCGATTGCGACCCCGGCACGGATGACGCCATCGCGCTGTGGCTGGCGCTGGGCTCGCCGGAGCTGGATGTGCGGCTCATCACCGTGGCGGGGGGCAATGTCGGGCTCGATCGCACCACGGCGAATGCACGGGCGGTAGTGGGGCTCACGGGGCAGCGCGTGCCGATCGTCGCCGGCGCCGAACGGTCCCTGATGGCGCCGTTCCGGGCGGAGACGGCGGTGCATGGGAATGATGGGCTCGGCGGCGTGGTGCTGCCCGAAGGCCCGGCGCTGACACCGGGGATCGCCGCGGACGCGATCCGGGACCTGCTGCGGGCGGCGCCGCCGGCCTCCGTCACCGTGGTGGGGCTCGGCCCGGTGACGAACCTGGCGCTGGCCTTCGCGACGGAGCCCGCCCTCATCGACCGTGTGGAGGAACTGGTGCTGATGTCCGGCGCCTGGTCCGAGGGCAACATCACGCCGGCCGCCGAATTCAACGCCTGGAACGACCCGGAGGCGCTGGCTGTGCTGCTCGGCCTCGGCCGGAAGATCAGCATCGCGACGCTCGACCTCACTGCCCAGGCCTTCGTGACGCCAGCGGTGGTGGACGCGCTGGCGGCGCGGCCGGGCGGCGCCTGCTGGCAGGCCACGCTGGCCATATTGCGCGCCTTGCCGGCTTCTCGCCGGATGAACTTCCGGGGGTTTCCGCTGCACGACCCCTGCGCCATCGCCTGGCTGCTGGCGCCGCGCCTGTTCGGTGCCAGGGACGCGTCCTGCGAGATGGATTGCACCAATGGCCCGTCACGCGGGCGGACGGTGATAGACCGCTGGGGCCGGCTCGGCCGTCCCGCGAACCTCACATTGATGGAAACGCTGGACGCGCCGGCCTTCTTCGACCTGCTCGCGGCGCGGATCGCGCCGCTGCCGTAGCTCAGTCCCCCACACCCTGCGCCAGCCTTGCGGCGCGGGTCAGGGGGGCGATGCTGCCGTGGGGGTGGCGATCGCGCGGGGCCTCGATCAGCGGCAGCGTCGCGGCTGCTACTTCCAGCACGAGGCG
>CANJXD010000253.1 GCA_947478535.1 Acetobacteraceae bacterium | reverse complement strand
TGCTGGCCCGGGCACTCGCCAAGCCCCGCCCTGGCCTGGTCCACCGCTTCCGCCGCGCCGCGAGACAGGCCATCGAAGCGCCCGCGCATCAACTGGGCGCGCCAGCCAAGCGGAATATCCGCGGCGAAAGTCATGGTCCCGGCTTCGCGGTCCACCCCGAGCACAGTCCGCAGGACATCATGCGGTTGGTCATCCTGGTCCCAGATGCGAAGGGGATAGAGCAGCCCGGTATGGGGCAGCCCCTCCGCTTCCGGGCCGAGGTAGCGTTCATAGAGTGCCAGGGCCGACTCGCCGTCGAGTTCCTTCAGCACCCTGCCCTCGGCGGCGGTGATCAGGCGCTGCGGGCCAAAGGCGTCCCAGCCCGTGCAGCAGCCATGGCCGAAGCGCAGCGCATTTCCATAAAGCCCGATCGCCGCAACGATTCCGCTGCCGGGCTGGATGGCGCCGGCGCCGACCAATGTCTGCTCAAAGCGTGGGCCATCTCCGGCCAGGCCGCCGACGATGGGAATGCCCGTCCCGATGGCTTCCTGCATGCCGGCCAGCAACTCACCGGCATTCACCTCCAGCCCTTCTGAAAGCACGATGACCGCGGCCAGGTCCACCGCGGCGAGGGCGCTGCCGATCGAGCGCCCACAGGCCGCGGAATGCGCGACGCCGCCGATCCGGCGCGCCTCCATCTCGACGCGGGTGCGGTCAAAACCGATGGCGATGGCCTGTGCGCCGATATCGACGACGTCTCCGCCGCTGATCTGCCCGCCGGTGCTGCAACCCGCCACGGCCGCGCCCGGGAAGGCCGCGACGAGATCACAATGGCAGGTCTCGCTTTCCAGCGCCCCGATGACGCCGAAGTAGATGATGAGGTCCACGCCGCCGACCGGCAGGCCATCCTGCGCTCGCCAACCGCCATTCAATGTCCAGTCCAAGGCGGTGGCACGCATGGTGTCGGCTCCATCCAGGCAGGACGTCGAAGCGGCGGCGCCCCGCTGGTCTTCAGCGAGAAGGCGGGCGCACGGCGCCTGCCTGTCTTCTGTATCGAAACCAGATGAACATCTACTTGATCTTTGTCAGGAATGTTCAGGCGTTCAGGAACTTCCGGGATGTTCTGGAACTCCCTCCCCCCCTGGGCAAGGGTTCAGGCGGCTTCCTCGAGGAAGGCGGCGGCTGCGGCCAGGAAGGCGCTGGGGTTTTCCGCATGCAGCCAATGCCCGGCCGCCACGCTGGCGAAGCGCGCGGCGGGGAACAGCCGGCGGAAGGCGGCGTGGTGGTCGGGCAGGATGTAGTCGGACCGGTCCCCCGCCAGGACGAACACCGGCCCGTCGTAGCGACCGGGCAGTTCCGGCCAGCCGCCGATATCGCCCATGCCGCGCGTGATCTCCTCCAGCCCGATTCGCCAGCGCGGCGGGTTCTCGGCGAAGATCAGGTTCTGCAGCAGGAAGGCGCGCAGCGGCGCTTCCGGCACCGCCGCGGCCAGCGCCGCATCGGCATCGCGCCGCGCCAGCCCCGGCACCAGCGCCAGCGCCCGCATCGCGGCGAGGTAGGCGATGAAGGACGGCGCGGGGTAGGCGACCGGGGCGATATCCGCCACCAGCAGCCGCGCGACCGAAGCGGGGCGCGCCAGCGCCAGCGCCATGGCGACCTTGCCGCCCATGGAATGGCCGATCACCGCCGCCGGCAGGGCGGCTTCCCCCGCCAGCGTCTCCGCCACATCGGCGGCCATGGCGGCATAGGCCATGCCCTCCGCATGCGGGGAATTGCCGTGGTTGCGGAGGTCGAGCGCCAGCACCCGATGCCCGCGCGCAGCGAGCGCCTTCTGCACCGCGCCGAAATTCTGCCCGGCGCCGAGCAGCCCGTGCAGCAGCACGACCGGCGGACGCCCGGCGCCGGCCTGGCCCACCGCCGTGACCGCCAGCCTCACCCGCGCGCGGCCAGGAAGACGGACAGCACGATCAGCCCGCCGCCGACGATCACATCCCAGCCCACGGGCTCCCCGAGCCAGAGGGCGGAGACGGTGACACCGAAGGCCGGCACCATCAGGAAGCCGACGGAGGCGACAGCGCCCGGCAGTTTCCGGCCGGCCTCGATCACGCACCAGGTGCCGATGGGGGCGGCGATGAAGCCGATATAAAGAAGATAGGGCCAGGAGGAGAGGCCGACGCCGCCCTCCGGTTCGAGGATCTGCGCGATCGGCGCCAGCATCAGCGCGCCGATGCCGAAGCACCAGGGCAGCAGGTCGAACATCGGGGTGCGGGGCGGCCATTTGCGGCTGGCGATGATGGCGATGGTCCAGAGCAGCCCGGCCAGGACCAGCATGAAATGGCCGATCAGCGCATCATGGGAGGACCAGTCCACCGCCCAGGGGCCGATCAGCACCCCCGCCCCCGCCAGGCCCAGCCCGGCGGCGGCCCAGCGCATGGCCGAAACCTTCTCCCCCAGCACCAGCACGGAAAGCGGAATCAGCCAGTAGGTGACGACATTGGACAGCACCGCGGTGCGCCCGGCCGGCACCAGTGCGACCGCCGCATGGGTCAGCGCGAAGAACCCACCCAACTGGAACAGGCCGAGGAACAGGATGGCGATCCGGTCCTCCGCCCGCGGGAAGCGCAGCCGCCCAAGCACCCCCAGCAGGATCGCCGCCCCCAGCGCCGCGAGGGCGGACCGCCCCGTGCCGAACCACAACGGCGACGCATCCGCGAGCGCCGCCTTGGTGATCGGCCAGGCGCCTCCGAACAAGATGACGGCCGCAAAAAGCAGCCGGAAGGCGGAAGCCATGGGCATGTGGGGCAAGCCTAGCCGCCCTGACCGCGTCGCGAAAAGCCCGGCACTGCAGTTTGTCCGGATGAATCGACCATCAAGCCGCTCGATTCACCACCAGGGCCGCGCGCATCGCCAGGGCTTCGGCCGCAGCACCTCCGGCCGGGCGCGGGCGGAGGTCGGATTCCGTGATCATGGCGCCCAGCGGGATATCCCTCGCCAGGGCCACGCCATGCGCCAGGCCGATCGGGACCGCGCCGGTGTCGCGGGACCGCGCGGCGGGGATGCACTTGCCCCAGACGGTGGCACCCCCCTCCCCGTCCAGCATCTCCCCGGCGCGAAGGTCCCGCTTGGCGATGGCGACGCAATCGGCGGACCAGGTTTCCGAACACCCCGTGGGCTCCCGCCGCAGGGCGGCGGAGGCGACGGAGACACCGAGTTCGAGGCCAATGAAGTGATAGGGCCGCCACAACGCGGCGTAGCGGCCGGAGGGATCGGTCGCGACCCCGTATTCCGCGAAGCAGCGCCGGGCGTATTCCGTCTCCCCCTCGAAGACGACATAGACGCCCCAGCGGAGATTATCGGGGATCTCGACCCCATCCCGCGTCAGGGAGGAAATGACCTCCACCATGCCCTTGCGAGGCAGGATGCCGCCTTCGTTGTGTGGACGCAGCAGGCGCGGCAGGTCGCCGGTGCCGCAGGGCGGGAAGGCGAGCCCATCCTCGGGCGGGGCGAGGCCGGTGGCATTGGCGATCGCCGCCATCTCGATGCCGGACTTCGTACCATCGAGGAAGGAATTGAACATGCGCGGGTTCATGCCCCCGAGCGCCGCCTGCGCCGCGCTCAGCCCGTAGAAGTCCCACACCGTCTCCGGCGTGCTGGCGTGGTAGGCGGGCAGGTACTTCGTGCCCTTGCCCGCGGCGACGATGGAAAAGCCACCGGCGCGGATGGTGTCCACCATCTCCGCTACCAGGGCCGGCTGGTCGCCATAGGCCATGGAATAGACGACGCCCGCGGCCGCGGCTTCCCCCGCCAGGATGGGGCCGGCCAGCACATCGGCCTCCACATTCACCATCACCACATGCTTGCCATGGCGGATGGCGTGGCGGGCGTGGCGGAGGCCGGCGGCGGGGTCCCCGGTGGATTCGACCACCACCTCGACGCGGGGATCGGCGATCAGCCCCAGGCTGTCCTCCGTCAGCCAGGTGCTGCCGTCGCGGATCGCCGTCGCGGCATCCGGCGCGGCGCTGGCTTCCGCCGGCCAGCCGATGCGGGCCAGTGACTCCCGCGCCCGGGGGACGGAAAGGTCCCCGATGCCGAGGACATGTATCCCCGGCGTCCGCGCGGCCTGGTGGAGGAACATGGAGCCGAACTTCCCCGCACCGATGACGGCGACGCGGATCGGGCGGCCCTCGGCGGCGCGCTTCAGCAGCAGGCGGTGCAGATTCACGGCGCGTCCGGCGTTTCGAGGATCAAGGCTGGCTCCACCGGCGCGGACCCCAGCCCGGCAGGTGGAAGGCGCTGCCGGGCTGGCGGAAGGACAGGATCGCGCCGGCTGCCGCCAGCAGCACGGCCAACCCCTGCGTCGAGGTGCGGGAGGTGCGCCCGCCGAGGCGATAGCTGAACGCCACCAGGATCACCGCCGCGAGGATCAGCAGGAAATGCATCAGGCCACCGTCAGCATGATCTTGCCGATATGGGCGCTGCTTTCCATCAGCCGGTGGGCCTCGGCCGCCTCCGCCAAGGGGAAGGTCGCGTGGATGCGGGGGGCGAGCGTGCCGGCGGCCAGAAGCGGCCAGACCTGCGCCTCCAGCGCCCGTGCGATCTGCCCCTTCTCCGCCGTGGTCCGCGGCCGCATGGTGGAGCCCGTGACCGTCAACCGCTTGACCATGATGGGGCGGAGGTCGGCCTTTTCCGCCACGCCGCCGCCGAGGAAGGCGATCAGCACCAGCCGGCCATCCAGCTTCAGGCAGCGCAGGTTCTTCGCGAAATAGGGGGCGCCCACCATGTCGAGCACGACATCGACACCCCTGCCGCCGGTCTCCCGCTTCACGGCCTCGGCGAAATCCTCGGCGCGGTAGTCGATGGCGACATCGGCGCCGAACTCCCGGCAGGCCGCGACCTTCTCGGGGCTGCCGGCGGTGGCCAGCACCGTGGCGCCCATCGCCTTCGCCAGTTGGATCGCCGTCATGCCGATGCCGGAGGTGCCGCCATGGACGAGCAGGCTCTCCCCCGCCGCGAGGCGGCCATGGCCGAAGACGTTGGCCCAGACCGTGAAGAAATTCTCCGGCAGCGCGGCGGCGCGCAGCGCGTCGAACCCGGCAGGCCAAGGCAGTGTCTGGGCTTCGGGGGCTGCGACGTATTCGGCATAGGCGCCGCCATTGGTCAGCGCCGTCACCCGGTCACCCAGCTTCCAGCGCGTCACGGCCGCGCCGGTGGCGACAACCTCGCCCGCGCATTCGAGGCCAATCACCGGGCTGGCGCCGGGCGGCGGCGGGTAGCTGCCCTGGCGCTGCGCCACATCGGGGCGGTTCACGCCCACGGCCTGGGCACGGATCAGCACCTCATCCGGCGCCAGGACCGGCAGCTTCCCCCGCGCCGGGACCAGGACTTCCGGGCCTCCGCCCTGCCCATGGGCGATCAGCGTCATCTCAGCCGGCAGCGACGCCATGGCCGGTCCCCTCGTTAACATGGGTCAGGAGGGACCATGACAGGATGAGCAGCGTCAAGGGCGCGGATGGGCGCCAGTGCCGCGCCCAGCGCGACGCTGCCGCTCCACTTCCCCAAATGTCTCACCCCACGGGCACGGCTTGCGTGCCTGGCACACCGCATGGGAGGCTGCCGCGTTCGTCCCAGGAGCCTCAGCGAGGATGCATCGGATCGGCCGCCGGGCCTTCGGCGCGCTGGCTGCCGCCGTGGTCGGCGCGCCGGCCACGCCGGCCCTCGCCCAGGCGCAGCCCGGGGAGATCCGTCTCGGCGCCATTTTTCCTCTCTCCGGCCCGCTCGCCCTGTTGGGGGATGAGAGCTTTCGCGGTGTCGAACTCGCGGTGGAGGAACGCAACGCCGCCGGCGGGCTGCTTGGCCGCCCGATCCGGCTGATCCGCGCCGACGCGCCGGATGAAGCGGCGGCGGCGAATGAGGCACGGCGCCTCGCGCAGGGCAACGAACGCGTCATCGCCTTCCTCGGCAGTTTCAGCACCGCCATCGCGCTTCCCGCCAGCCAGGTCGCCGAACTCGCCACCATTCCCTTCTTCGAGCTCGGCGCGCTGGGCGATGCGCTGATGGAACGTGGCTTCCGGTGGGTGTTTCGTATGTCCCCCCGCGCCACGGATTTCGCCGCCATCGCGCTCGATGCGGTGACCGATATCGTCGCCCCCGGCCATGGCGTGGCGCCGGAGACCCTGAAGCTCGCCATTCTTCAGGAGGAAGCCGCGGGCGGGCAATCCGTCGCCACGGCGCAGGAGGCGATCATCCGCGCGCGGGGCCTCACCCTGGTCGAGCGCGTCGCCTATGCGCAGCGCAGCACGGACCTCTCCGCGGTGGTGCAGCGGCTGCGCGGGCTGGAGGCGGAGGTGGTGCTGCATACCGGCGCACCGGGCGATGAGGCCGTGCTGTTCCGCGCGCTGCGCGATGGCGGGTGGCGGCCCCGCATGGTGATCGGCACGGCCGGCGGCTACGGGCTGACGGAAACCGCCCGCAGCGTCGGCGATGGCCTGCTGGGCACGCTCAGCGCGGATTGGACGCCTTTCGCGGTGAATGAACGCGCCGCACCCGGCGCCCGCGCCTTCCCGGAGATGTATCTGCGCCGCTACGGGGCGGAACCCCGCTCCGGCCATGGCCTCGCCACCTATTCCGGCGCGCGGCTGGCGCTGGATGCGATCCAGCGCGCCGGAGCGACCGACAAGGACCGCATCCGCGCCGCCGTACTGGGCAGCGATGTCGTGGAGGGGTCAAGCCCCGCCGGGTGGGGCCTGCGCTTCGATGATCGAGGCCAGAACCAGCGCGCGCGGCCAGTGCTGTGCCAATGGCAGCCCCCCTCCAACCCCGGGGGCCCGCTTCGCCAGGTGGTGGTAGCGCCCGCCGCCGCGGCGGTGGCGGACGCCCTGACCCGGCTGGGTGGCTGAACCCTTCAGTTCGCCGTGATATTGGCCGCGCGCACCAGCGGTTCCCACACGCCGATCTCGCTCTGCAGATAGGCGGCGGCGGAAGCCGGGGTGCTGTTGGTGACGACCTGCATGGCCAGTTCCGTCAGCTTCGACTGCACCGTGGGCAAATTCACCGCCGCGTTCACCGCGCGGTTGATCGCCTCCACGACCGGCGCCGGCGTGCCGCTGCGGACCAGCACCATGTGCCAGGTATAAGCCTCGTACCCCGCGACGCCCTGTTCGATCATCGTCGGGATGGTCGGCGCCAGCGCGGAACGTGCCTTCGTGCTGATGCCCAGCGCGCGCAATTCGCCGGACCGCGCGTAGGGCAGCGCGGAGGCGGCGATGTCGAAGATCATCGGGATGCGGCCCGACAGCACATCCGGCATCGCGGCGGAGGAACCACGGAACGGCACATGGTTCACCCGCAGCCCGCCCGCGGCATGCATGAACAGCTCCGTCGCCAGATGCACGGCGCCGCCGTTGCCGGAGGACGCATAGTCATACTTGCCGGGGTTGGCGCGGATCACCTCGATGAATTCGCGCAGGTTGGTGGCGGGGAAGCTCGGGTGCGTGAGCAGGATGACCGGCACCTGGCCCACCAGCGCGACCGGCGTGAAATCCCCGATGGGGTCGAAGGGCAGGCGCGGGAACATCGCCCGCGTCACCGCATGGGCGACCGTGGTGTAGAGTATGGTCGTGCCATCCTGCGGCCCCTTGGCCACCATGTCCGTCCCGATGACGACACCGCTTCCCGTGCGGTTTTCCACGATCACGCGCTGCGGCAGGGCCTTCGACATCTCATCCGCCAGCAGGCGGGCGGGGATATCCGTGGGGCCTCCGGCGGCGAAGGGCACCACCATGCGGATAGGCTGGCTCGGCCAGGCCGCCTGCGCGGCGGCGCCGCGCGGCGCCAGGGCCGGCGCGCCCAGCGCCCCGGTGGCGAGCATCAGCGCATCACGGCGGCGAATGGACGGAAGCGTCATCGTCGTCTCCCTGCGGCCCGTCGGGCCTTGTGCGTTCTTGGACCCTTTGTGTTTGGGGAGAGATCGGCGCTTCGTCAACCGCGACCTGCTACGGTGACGGCGGCTCGGCGCCGACGAGGCTGTCATACAGCGCCGGGTCCGTTGCCCCTTCGGTGCCGAACAGCAGCACCCGGCTGTCAGCATCGAGGCCCAGCAGGGAGCGGGACAG
>CANJXD010000252.1 GCA_947478535.1 Acetobacteraceae bacterium | reverse complement strand
TGGCCGGGGATCTGCGCATCCTCCCACAGGCCGAGGTCGCCGGGGGTGATGCGGCCCGCAGCCGTCACCGCGGTGGCTTCCGCCATGACCATCCCGGCGCCGCCAAGGGCGCGGGAGAGCAGGTGGGCGAGGTGCCAATCGGTCGGCTTGCCATCGGGGCCGCAGCAATACTGGCACATCGGCGAGATGCCGATGCGGTTCGGCAGCGTGACGCCGCGCAGCGTGAGGGGGGAGAAGAGGTCGGTCATCGCTGGGCTCCGGAAGCGCGGCCCCCAAGGGCAGCCCCTTGCCCATACAGCGCCCAGGCTCGCGGTCAATCGGTACGATTTTGTTTCCCAACCGCTCGTGCTGTCAGCAGAATGACCGGGTCCGACGGAGGAAGGCGCCCCGCATGCCCGATATCCAACTGGAACTCTCCCAGCCGCTGGTCCGGAGCCCGGATGATCCGCACACCATCCGGCTCGGCATCGTGCTCAACGGCACGGTCTCCGCCGGGGCTTGGACGGCTGGCGTGCTCGATGCGCTGTTCGAGGCGCTGGATCTCTGGGAGGCGGAAAAGGCGGCGGGCGGGAAGGTCCCGACCCACAAGGTGCGGCTGGAGGTTGTGGGGGGCGCCTCCGGTGGGTCGGTCTGCGCCGCCCTGCTGGCCCGCGCCGCCACGCGGAGCTTTCCGCATGTGCGGGACCGCAGCGGGGCGGAGGGCAATCCCTTCTGGTCGCTCTGGGTCAAGACGCTGCGGATCGAGGAGATGCTGGAGCATGCGGCGCTCGATGCCGGGGCCAGCCCCGATTCGCTGCTCTCCGGCATGGCCATCGAACGCGCGATGGACGCGATCCTGGCCTGGGAGGGCACGCCGCGCCCCACCCGCCGCGCCTGGCTCGCCGACCCCTTCCATGTGCTGATGACGCAGACGAATCTGCGGGGCGTTCCCTATGGGATCGAGTTCCGCCCCGGCGCGGATGGCAGCCCGCGCCGCAGCCAGTTCGTCGCGCATGCCGACCATGTGCATTTCGCCCTGCCGCTGTCGGGCAATGGCGGCGCGGGGGTGCGTGGCGATGACTTCCTGGTGCCGCCGGATTTCATCGGAGCGCAGGCCGCATGGAAGCGCCTGGCGGTGCATGCCCGGGCGAGCGGCGCCTTTCCCTTCGGCTTTCCGCCGGTGCGGCTGGACCGGCCGACGCATCACTATGACTGGCGGGCCGTGCTGCTGCCGGGCGGGCCGGGCCGGGAGGAACGGGTGGCCCTGCTGAAGCCGGCCTGGCCCGGCGACCTGCCGCCGGTGACCTATACCTATGACGCGGTGGATGGCGGCGCCTTGAACAACAGCCCCTTCGCGCTGGTGCGCAGCGGGCTGGCTGGCTTCGGCAAGGGGCTGGACCGGGACCCCGAGACGGCCCGGGCGACTATCGTCGTGGTCGATCCCTTCGTCGCGCAATCCCCGGTCGCGGCGCCGGACCAGCCGCTCGACCTGCTGGGGGTCGCGGGTGGCTTCATCGGCAGCATGGTGGGCCATGGCCGCTACAGCACGGCGGAATTGCTGCTGGCGCTCGACCAGGAAGTGGCGAGCCGCTTCTTGCTGACCGCGGGGCGCGACCGTGCCGGCGGCGCCAAAGCCTGGGGCGAGGAGGCGCTGACGACCTCGGGCCTCGGCGCTTTTCTGGGCTTTCTCGACCCGGAATTCCGCGTCCATGACTTCCTGCTGGGACGGCGCAACGCGCTCAGCTGGATGACGCGGCATTTCATGCTGCCGGCGACGAACCCGGTCTTCGGGGCCTTCGCCACGGGGCCCGATGCGGCGGATTACCGGGTGGATGGCCGCCTGCCGATCATCCCGGTGGTGCCGCCGCTGCGCGCCCTGCCGGCACAGCCGGCCTGGCCGGCGCATGGGATTGCCCGCGATCAGCTGAAGCTGCGGGTCCGCCAGAGGCTGCGGGCGGTGGTCAAGGCGCTGGCGGGGGACTTCCCCTGCGATGGCCTGGTGGCCGGCTTCGTCGGCGACTGGGGTGCCGGTCGCTTCATGGAGAAGGTGCAGGAGGCGCTGACGGATCTCGACCGTCGCGCCTGATCGGTGGGCTGGGCTCGCGCCGCTATGGCCGCGCCCCCCAAGGGGGCCATTGGCCGAGGCGGCTTTCCATGACCAGCAGCATCGGCCGCCGGCCCGGCGGGGGTGGGGTGAGGCGACCGGTGGCATCGGCGGGGAACCGCGTCAGCGTCACGGCATCCAGCACATTGCCGCCGATGGCATCCACCACGCCCGGGGCGATGCCGACGACGATGTCGCAATGCATGGCGCGGACCTGACCGGTCTCCGCCAGCCTGTCCCGCCAGTGGATGAGCGGCGCCGGCGAACGGTCGAAGCAGAGCAGGTCTCCGGGCGCCGGGGCGCGGTCCTCCGGCGCATGGGGGAGGAAGGGCGCGGCGGCTGGCCAGCGCGCGGCCTGGGCGAGCAGGGCATCGAGGTAGAGGGCATGGGTCGCATTGGGCGGGAATTCTGGCGCATCCACCCCCGCGGTGCGGAAGACCCAGGAGATGAAGGCGGCCGACCAGGCTTGACCAGCCCAAAGGGGTCCATCCCCCTGCCCTGCGAGGGTCGCGGCATAGCGGGCTCGGTTTTCCGCAATCGCCCCGTAATCCCGCGGCACCGCCCGCCAATAGGCGAGGACACGGGGAAAGTTGGTGGGGGCGGCCTCTTGTGCTGGGGTTTCGGGCGCGACGCCCGCGGGCGAGCCCGCCGCAATGGTCCCGGGCGAGTCCGCCGCAATGTTGCCGGGCGAGTCCGCCCAGGCATCCCGCGTCACCCCACCCCAGTCCTGCCATTCGGCGATGGCGATCCGCAGCACGCGGGCGGCGGCGGCGGGGGGGTAGGACAGCGGCGGGGTTTCCGGGGCTGCTGGCGGCGGGCCGGCGCATGCTGCGAGCAGCAGGGGGGCGGCCAGGACGCGCGGGCTCCGGCGCATCAGGCGGGCAGGGCCGGCAGCGCCGCATCCGGCGCCATCAGGGCCAGCGTCACCGCGGCCTGGGCGGCCGGGGTGGCCATGCCGCCGAAGGGGGAGGGCGAGACTGTGAAGCCGGCGCCGCGCGGCTGCACCAACGGGCGGACCAGCGCGATGGCCTGGCGGTGCAGGGCGCGCGCCTGGGTGTTCAGCTTGCCATCCGGCGTGGTGCGGCAGGCCAGCACCACCGCCCCGGCGGCGCGGGTGAGGAGGCCGAGGCCCTCGGCAAAGCGATGCGCGGATTGCGGCCCTGCCCCGGCCAGCACCAGGCCCTCCGCCACCGCGCCATCCCCGGCGCCGGACAGCGGCACCATGCCGGGGGACAGTGCTGCGAGGCCGGCGGCGATGGCGCCAGCCAGCGGGCTTGCCGCGTCCCGATGCGGCCAGGCCCGCGCCAGGGCGAGCAGCGCGAGGGCGTGAGCGGGCAAGGTGGGCGGCGCGCCCCCGGCGTCGCGGAAGGCGCCATCACGGCCCTGGCGCGCCAGGATCCGCGCGGTGAAATCATCCAGCCGGTCCCGCGACGCATCGGCGCCTGTCACGCGCGACGCCGCTTCCATGGCCAGGGTGGCGTAGGCGAGGTCCTCCAATCCCGGGGGCCCCGCCGCCAGCCGGGCCGCATGGCGTTCCATCCAGGCCGCAAGGGTGGCGCGGCGGGGGGCGGATAATGGGGTGGCATAGGCGTCGGCGGCATCCAGCAGCAGCACCGTCGCCACCGCGTTCAGCGCGGCGCCGGAGGGCGGCAGCGGGTCCAGGTCCAGCCCCGGCGCATCGGGCCCTGCCAGGGCGCGCGCCGCGGCCTCGCCCCGCATCCCCAGGGCGAGCAGCCGTTCTTCCCGCACGACGAGGCTTTGGCCGGGCAGGAGCTCGGCGCGGCCATGCCGCAGGATCAGCCAGTGCAGCACGCCGGCGCGCGGCGTTTCCGCCTTGAGGGACACGATCGCGCCGGGCTGGGCGGGGCGGAGATGCAGGCTGGGCGCATCCTCCGGCCAGCCCTCGGCGCCGAGGGCGATATGGGCGACCGGCTCCGCCTCCGCCCAGGGGAAAAGCCCCGGGCCAGCGGGGGGTGGGATGCGGCGCCAGCCGGTGCCGGTGGCGGTTGCGGTGCCGATCTCCGCCTCCGCGAGTTCAAGGCCCGCTACGCTCATCGCATCGACGGCGGTGGTCAGGCGCAGGTCGTGCAGCGGCATCGCTCCGGCGGTGAAGGTCACGGTCAGGCGCAGCACGGGGGACCCGGCGGTGATGGCGTATTCGTAGCGCAGCCGCCCGGCCGGCACCTCTCGCGCCCGCAGCCAGCCGGTGGCGCCGCCGATCGGGGTTTCGTGCATCAGCATGATGCTGTCGCCCTGCCGGGTCAGTGCGAAGGCCGCGATCCCGTCCTCCACATCGACGCAGCGGCGATGCCGGCCGATGCGGAATTCCACCAGATTCGCGCTGTGCAGCACGGGGGGCGTCAGGGTCGGTACGCCAAGCAGATGCTGGCGGACCACGCCGCGGGACAGGTCCCCGGTGTAGCGGTGGAAGGGGGTGCGGATATCGAAGCCGCCGGGGTCTTCGGACACCACCTCGACACCGCCGATGCCGGCGCGGCGGCTGGGCTGCGGCTGGTCCGCCATCGCCATGACGAAATCGAGCACGCCATCGAGCAGGCCCGGATCGGCATCGCGGATGGCGGGCTGGGCGAGCAGTTCGGCCGCCTGGGCGTTGGCCACCGCCGCGCAGACGCCGCCGCCTTCAGGCAGATCGGCCTCCGCGAGGGCGGTCATGCGGCGGCCACCGATCGTCACCTCTCGCCGCAGCGATCCCCGCAATGGGGCAAGCAGGCGTTCCAGATCCGTCGGTTGCAGCAGGTTGCGCATCGCGGCGGCGAGATATCCCGGGTGAGGGGGAAGGATACCGCGCCGGGGTGCGCGCCGTGAAGCGGCTGGGGGGAGAGGGGTGAAGCGGCTGGGCGGAGCGCCGTGAAGCGGCTGGGCGGAGAGCGGCTTGCAGCCTAAGCTGCCGCCATGTCCGAGACCCCCACCGCGCCCTCTCCTGCACCCCGTGGCGAAGCCCCGGAAGGCGCCCCGGACGGTGGCAGGCTGATCTTTCGCTCCGAAGTGTTTTCGCCACGCGATCCCACCAAGCCCGGCCGCGCGCCGACCGGGCGGACCGTGCGGGAAACGGCGCGGGATATCCCCGTGCATGCCGTCTGCGATGTGCTGGTGGTGGGGGGCGGGCCGGCTGGAACCGCCGCCGCGGTCGCCGCCGCGAGGCTCGGCGCGCGGACCATCCTGGTCGAACGGCACAACCATCTCGGCGGGCTGTCCACCGGCGGGCTTGTCGTCTGGATCGACCGGATGTCCGGCTGGGATGGCGGGCTGCTGATCCGCGGCTTCGCGGAGGAACTGCTCGCCCGGCTGCCGAAGGAGGCGCTGGCCGGCCCACCGCGGGAGGCCTGGGGGTCCCGCGATGCCGCGACGGCGGCCTGGTGGGCGCTGCGGACGGCGGCCTTCCACGGCATCGTCACCCATTCGCCCACCGTCTGCCCCGAGCATCTGAAGGCGGCGAGCCTGGAAATGGCGGCCGAAGCCGGGGTGGACTTCCTGTTCCACGCCTGGGGGGCGGAGCCGGTGATGGAGGATGGGCGCGTCGCCGGGGCGATCTTCGAATCGAAACAGGGCAGGCGGGCCGTGCTGGCGGCGGTGACGGTGGATGCGACGGGGGATGGTGACCTTTTCGCCCGCGCCGGGGCCGGCTTCGCGGAAGATGTCGATACGCGGGACATCCACCACTGCATGAATACGAGCTGGACTTTCGGTGGTGTCGACATGCCGCGCTACCTTGCCTGGCGGGCCGAACAGCCCACGGAGTTCGCTGGCTTCGTGCAGCGGGGGAAGGAGGCGATCGGCTTCTTCGACAAGGCCTTCGCGAGCTGGCGGGATGATGTGGCGCTGTTCATGGGGCCGCGCCTCGCGGGTTATTCCGCCGTGATGGTGGATGATCTTTCGGCCGTGGAGGTGATTTCCCACCGTCTGATGTTCCGGCACCTGGAGCGGTATCGCGCGGAGGCGCCGGGTTTCGCGGGCGCCTTCCCGATGCTGTCGGCGCCGCAGCTCGGCGTGCGGCATGCGCGGCGGCTGCACGGCGTCTCCCCGGTGCTGCGGGAGAGCTGGGATGGGCGCGTGGCGGCGGATGAGATCGGCGTCTCGCCCAGCCTGACGCCGCACTTCGCGCCGGTCTCGGTGCCTTATGGGGCGATCCTGCCGGTGGCGCTGGATGGGCTGCTGGCGCCAGGGCGGCACCTCGCCTGCGATGCGACCAGCCATTCCTTCCTGCGGGAGATCCCGCAATGCTGGCTGACCGGCCAGGCGGCGGGGGTGGCGGCGGCGCTGGCGGCGGATGCTGGCATGCAGCCGCGCGCCGTGCCGCCGGCGGCGATCCAGGCCGCGCTGCGCCGGCAGGGCGCCTTTGTGCGGGCGGCGGTGCCAAGGGGCTGACGTGCGGTTCTTTCGCACCGCACAACGACTTGCCCAGGCTTCATGCGCCGGTCACGCGGCCGTGATGTTCACGCGCGCAGGTTGCAGGACGTCAAGGCGATGCCTCGACGTTTTCTCCCGGCGGTTCCGCACATGGTGTGCGGACCAAGGACTCGCCCCGGTGCCTTGCGGCGCCGGGGTATTTTTTTGCTGGCGGTGCCTTTCCGATCCTGGACCCCGTCACTGCTCCGCGGAGGGCTTCCAGCGGCGCCGCCCTGCGTGCAAGCGTCGGCCTGCTTAGGGAGAGGCGCGTCATGCGAGGTTTCCGGCTGACCATGCTGCTACTGGTTTGCTGCGCGTTGGCCGGTGGTGCCGCGGCACAGGAAAGCCTGACGCTCCGCATCCCGCCGCATGTGCCGACCGACCTGCCACCGGGCCAGGCCTTGCGGGCGCCGCCGCCGGAGCAGACCTATGCCACGCTGCGCCTGCCGCGCGGCGTGGGGCGCGTGCCGGCCGTGGTCATCCTGCACAGCGCGGCGGGCGTGGATGGACGGGGTGAGCCTTACGCGCTTGCCTTGCAGGCCGCGGGCATCGCCAGCCTGGAACTCGACATGTGGCGGTCGCGCGGAGTCGCCACCGGCCCGGCATCCGGCACCACGCAACGGGGCAGCACGCCAAGGTTTCTCGATACCTTGCCGGACCTCTTCGGTGGATTGCGCGCGCTGGCGGCGCATCCGCGGATCGATCCGCAGCGCCTTGGCGTGATGGGACAGTCCTTCGGCGCTTCGATGGCCGTGCTGGCTGCCACGGAGCCGGTCTGGCGGACTTATGGGCAAGGCGGGCCGCCGCTGCGCGCCGCGCTGGCCCTCTATCCAGGCTGCTACCGCTTCGAGCCAGGCGGGGGTTCGGCGCGCTTCCTCACGCCGGGCTTTCCCCGCGTGCCGCTGCTGTTGCTGGTGGCGGAGCAGGACGACTACGACGCGGACGGCGGCGCCTCCTGCCGCACATTGATGACGCGCCCCAGCCCAGAGGCGCAGATGCGCGCCATGCTGCACATCTACCCAGGCGCGACGCATGGCTGGGACGTGACGCGGTCCAGGACCATCCCCGAAGCCGGCGCGGCGCGTGGCCAGGGCGGCTTGGTGCGCATGCAGCAGAGCCCCTCGACCACCGAGGACAGCCTGCGGCGCGCAACGGTATTCTTCAGCGAGCAATTGGCGGCGCGTTGAACGGCGCGGCGCCCGCAAGCCTGCCGACCGGGTCGAGGTTGCATGGCAAATGCTCCCCGGCCGGGTCGTAGTGGCGCCTCAGACCCGCCCGGCGGCCTTGTCGGCCTCGTAGCGGGCCTTGGTCTCGGCATTGGCGGGATAGAGGCCTGGCAGGGCGATGCCCTTGCCGACTTCCTGCATGATCCAGCCTTCCAGCCGTTCCTGCTCTACCGCCGCTTCGGTCACGGCATCGACCAGCGCGAGGGGGATCACCACGGCGCCATCGCCATCGGCCACCACGACATCGCCCGGCACCACGGTGACGCCGCCGCAGCCGATGGTTTCCTGCCAGCCCACGAAGTTCAGCGCGGCCACGGAAGCCGGGGCGACGTAGCCCTGGCAGAACACCGGCAGGCCGGTGCCGACCACGCCCTGGCCATCCCGCACCATGCC
>CANJXD010000251.1 GCA_947478535.1 Acetobacteraceae bacterium | reverse complement strand
CTCCGCCATCGCCGTGCGATAGGCGGCCAGGCGCTGTTCGGTGACGTGCTGCGGCTGGACGTTCATCATGAAGGGGACGCCGCGCCGGGCCAGGTGCAGCGCCCCGTGTTCCGAGGATGCGGCGCGGATCACATAGGGGTGCGGCTGGGTGAAGGGCTTCGGGCGCAGCCCGGGGACGCGCAACTGCCAGAAGCGGCCGTCATGCGCGAAGCCCTCCGGCGTGGTCCAGGCGCGAAGCATCACCTGCTCCGCCTCCTCATAGCGTTCCAGCGCTTCCTCGGCCGGGATGCCGTAGCCCTGGTATTCATAGACGTTATACGCCGTGCCGCGCCCGAGGCCGACGATCACACGGCCGCGGGAGATGTTGTCCAGCAGCGACATCTGTTCCGCCAGCCGCGTCGGGTGGTGCAGCGACACCTGGGCGACGGCGAAGCCGACCTTGATGCGGGTGGTCTGGGCGACGACGGCGGCGGCGAAGGTGACAGGGTCCACATAGGCGCAGTTGCCGTCGAAATGATGTTCCGCCAGCCAGACGACATCATAGCCCAGCGACTCGCAAAGCCGGGCTTCCTCCAGGCTTTCCGCGATCACTCGCGCATCGCCGTCGGGGTCGCGGCTTTCGGGGAACAGAAAGGAGCTGAAGCGAAGCATCAGGCGCATCCTCAGGCTTTCGGGGGATGCTATCCCAGCGCCGGGGCGATGCAAGCTTGCGGTGCTTCCCGCCGATGGTGTTAGGCTTTGCCACCTGCCTTCGAGGAGCCGTTTCTTGGCCACGCGTCGATCGTTGCTTGTCGCCAGCCTCGCTGTGCCGGCCGTCACCGCCAGGGCACAGGAAAGGCCGTTCCAGATCCTGGTCGGCGCGCCTCCGGGCGGGCCCTTCGACCTTGCCGCGCGCACGGCCCAGCCCTTCCTTGAACGCCATCTCGGCGGCGTGCCCATCGTGGTGGTGAACCGCGCCGGCGCCGGTGGGCTCATCATGCTCAATGAAGTCGCGGCCGCGGTGGCGGAGGCGCGGGTCGCGGCGCTGGTGTCGTTCCCCGCGCTGGTCACGGCGATCTATGACAACACGCCGCGCTATCGCGTCGACAGCTTCGCCTATGTCGGCCTGCTGACCGACGAGCCCTACACGATCTTCGTGGGGCCGGAGGCGCCGTGGCGGAGCCTGGGCGAGTTGGTCGCCGCCGCCCGTGCGCGGCCGGAGGAGATCGCCATGGCCGGCACCGGCATCGGCAGCGCGCCGCATTTGGCGCTGATGGCGCTGGAACGCGCGGCCGGCGTGCGCTTCACCTGGGTGCCGACGCCGGGCGCGGGGCAGGCGATGCAACTGGTGCAGGGTGGGCATGTCGCGGGGTCCGTCTCGACCGTCAGCGCCACGGTGCGCCCGCATGCCATGGGCACGCTGCGCGTGCTCGGCCTGATGGAACGCCAGCGCTGGGAACGGGCACCCGATCTGCCGACGGTGGCCGAACAGGGCTGGGACGTGACGGCCGGTTCCGCCCGCGGCTTCGCCCTGCCGGCCGCGACACCGGAGCCGATGATCCGGCGCTGGGAGGAGGCGGTGCGCCGAACCGCGGAGGACCCGGAATTCCGGGCCATCGCGGAGCGTGACTTCCTGGTGGTGCGCCACCTCGACCGCGCCGCGATGACGCGCTTCGTGGAGGCGCAGGCGGCGCAATACGCGGAGATCTGGCGAACGCGGCCTTGGAAACAGTAGGACCCGTCAGCATTGGGGGCGGCGGCCTGCGCCACCGCCCCGTCTTGCTCATCCCTTGCGGGGCGTGCCGATCTCATCGAGGCGCGTGACGAAGGCCAGCCGCGCGGCGTCGAAATCCTCGCCGAAGGGGCGGGGGGTCTCGCCCTTGCTGCGGCCTTCGCCGACATACCAGCTGCCGCCGGTCTCGGCATCATCCTCGAAACGGCGGGTCCAGCCCATTTCGACGATCGTTTCCCCCCGCTTGTGGGAGAGGTAGCGACCCGCCGCCACGGTCTTGGCGCGCTGGTCGCCGCCCACCTTCGGCTTGCCATCGGCGCCGGCGAATTTATGCGGCTGGATGGTGGCCGGCGGCGGCGACAGGTCGAAAACGAGGGCGAGTTCGCTGGCCAGCGCCGTCAGCTTGTCCACCGCCGCCGTGGTGGCGGTGGCGGCGGCCGTGGCACCGCCGCGCGTCGGCGCGGGCGGCGGCGGCAGGGCTTCGAGCATGGCGCGCGCCGCGGCATGCTGCTTCGTGCGCTTCGGGGCCGCCAGGATGCGTTCGGCATTGGCGCGGAGGTTGGCGAGTTCCGCCTTGTCCTTGCCGGAATAGTCTCGGGTCGTGCTCACGCCATGTTCACCATGATGGTTTTCTTGTGGGTGAAGTGTTCCAGCATCGCTTCGAGGCTCGCTTCCTTGCCGAGGCCGGACGACTTGACGCCGCCGTAGGAAAGGTTCGCCTGCACGACGAGGTTCTGGTTGATCTGCACCAGACCCGCTTCCAGCCGATGGGCGAGATCGAGGCCCACCTTCAGGTTGTTGGTCCAGAGGCTCGCGGCCAGGCCGTATTCGCTGTCATTCGCCGCGGCGAGGACCGCTTCGGGGTCGTCGAAGGCCTGCACGACGGTCACGGGGCCGAAAATCTCCTCCCGCACCAGGCGGGAGGTGCCATCGAGGCCGGTGAAGATCACGGGCTGCACGAACAGCCCCTTCTTCAGCGCCGGGTCCTTCGGCAGGGCGGAGCAGACATGGGCGGTGGCGCCCGGTGTCGCGGCGCCCTCGGCGATATAGGCGCGCACCTTCTCCAACTGGCCCTCGCTGACGATGGTGCCGATATCGGTCGCCTCATCCAGCGGGTCGCCCATCACCATGGCGTCCACGGCGGTCTTCATCGCGGCGACGAAGCGGTCGAAGATCGGGCGCTCGACATAGATGCGCGACGCCGCGGTGCAGGACTGGCCCTGGCGGGTGAATCGCATGGAGGTGAGCGCGCCGCTGACCGTCTTGTCGAAGTCACAATCCGCGAAAATGATCATCGGCGACTTGCCGCCGAGTTCCAGCGTCACCGGGATGAGCTTTTCCGCCGCCGCCTTGGCGACGATCTTCCCCGTCTCGACCGATCCCGTGAAGGTGACCTTGCGAACCAGGGGATGGGCGACCAGCGGCGCGCCGCATTCCGGGCCCATGCCGGAGACCATGTTGAACACGCCGGGCGGCAGGATGCGGTTCATGATCTCGCAGATCCGCAGCACCGCGAGCGGCGCTTCCTCCGCCGACTTCACGACCACGGCATTGCCCGCCACCAGCGCCGGCGCGACCTTCAGCGCCATCAGCAGCATCGGCACGTTCCAGGGGATGATGGCGCCCACCACGCCCAGCGGCTCCCGCACCGTCACGGACAGGACATTGGGGGCGAAGGGGACGCTTTCCCCCTTCAGTTCCGAGCCAAGCCCGCCGAAGAATTCGAAGACATCGGCCACCACATTCGCTTCGACCCGGCTCTCGGTGCGCAGCGCCTTGCCGGTCTCGAGCGCGATCAGCCGGCCGAGCTCATCGACATGGTCGCGGATCGCGGCGGCGCAGGCATGCACCAGGGCGCCGCGCTTGCGGGCCGGGGTCTTCGCCCAGGCCTTCTGGGCCGCGGCGGCGTTCTGCACCGCGGCATCGACATCCGCCGCATCGCCCTCGGCGGCCGTGCCGATTTCGGCCCCGGTTGCCGGGTTCACCACGGGGAAAGTCTTGCCGGAGGCCGCCGGCACGTAGCGTCCGCCGATGAAATGCACGCCCGACAGCGCGCGCGCCAGGGCAAAGCAATCGGCGGTGGGCGCGGTCGGCGTGGGGTGGGGACGATCGAGCATGGGTTTCCTCTGGCGGGAGCGAGGCACTATAAGCGCGCCGCACCATGCGTCGCCGGCTCGCCGGGGGCAATGGTATCGGGGAAGGGCGCCCAAATGGGGCGACCTCCCGGGGTGCACAGGGCAGACCAGGAAGAAGTGAGGGCGTGATGCCGATGGAAAAGGCGCCGAGCGGGCCGCTGCGGGGGTTGCGGGTTCTGGACCTGACCCGCGTTCTGGCCGGGCCGACCTGCACGCAGATGCTGGGCGACATGGGCGCCGAGGTCATCAAGGTGGAGCGCCCGGAAGCCGGCGACGACACCCGCGGCTTCGCGCCACCCTTCTGGCCCGAGACCAAGGAAAGCGCCTACTTCCTCGGCGTCAACCGCAACAAGAAGAGCCTGACGCTCGATATCGCTTCCCCCGAGGGCCAGGACATCATCCTGAAGCTGCTCGATAGCTGCGATATCCTGGTCGAGAACTTCAAGGTCGGCGCGCTGGCCAAGTATGGGCTGGGCTTCGACCAGCTGAAGGCGAAGTTTCCGGGGCTGATCTACTGCTCCATAACCGGCTTCGGGCAGACCGGCCCCTATGCGCCCCGCCCGGGCTATGACGCGCTGATCCAGGGCATGGGCGGCGTGATGTCCCTGACCGGGGAGCCGGAAGGCCTGCCGCAGAAGGTGGGCGTGCCGGTGGCGGACCTGTTCGCCGGGCTCTATGGCTGCATCGGCATCCTGGCGGCGCTGCGCCACCGCGAACGCACCGGCCAGGGCCAGCAGATCGATATCGGCATGCTCGATACCTCCGTCGCTTGGCTGGCGAACCAGGGGATGAACTACCTCGCGACCGGGGAGAATCCGGCCCGGCTTGGTAACCAGCACCCGAACATCGCGCCTTACCAGGTCTTCCCCACGGCCGATGGCCATATCGTGCTGTCCGTCGGCAATGACCCGACCTGGGAACGCTTCTGCAAATCCTTTGGCCAGGACCACCTGCTGGCCGACCCCCGCTTCGCCACCAATGCGGAACGCGTCGCCAATCGCCAGCTGGTGACGGATACGCTGACGCCGGTGATGCAGTCGAAGACCACGGTCGAATGGGTGGCGGCGCTGGAGGAACGGAAGATCGGCTGCGGGCCGATCAACAAGCTCTCCGACGTCTTCGCAGATCCGCATGTGAAGGCGCGGGGCTGCACCGTGGAATTGGCGCATGCCAGCGGCCAGACCGTAACGGTGATCGCGAACCCCGTGCGGCTTTCCGCGACCCCCGCGGATTACCGCATCCCGCCGCCGCTGCTCGGCGAGCATTCCGAGGAAGTGCTGACGGGCCTGCTCGGCATGACGGAAGCCGAGGTCGCGGCGCTGCGGGACCGGAAGATCATCTGAACCCGGGAGGGCGAGGGCCATGCGCCAGGGAAGGCTACGCTACCTGCTCGGCGGCGCCTTCCATGGCCTCGCCTGGACCGAATGGGGGCCGGCGGACGGCGCCCCGGTGGTCTGCGTCCATGGGCTGACCCGCAACGGGCGGGACTTCGACGCGCTGGCGCAGGGCCTCGCCGCCGAGGGACGCCGGGTGCTGTGCCCGGACCTGCCGGGGCGCGGGGCGTCGGACTGGCTGGCGGACCCCATGGCCTACAACCCCGGCTCCTACGTCACCGCGCTGGCGCATCTGCTGGCGCGGCTCGATGGGCCGGTCGATTGGGTCGGCACCTCGCTGGGCGGTATCTGCGGCATGCTGGTCGCGGCGGGGCAGGGCAATCCGATCCGCCGCCTCGTGCTGAACGATATCGGCAGCCGCGTGCCTGCCGTGGCGACGACGCGCATCGCCGGCTATATCAGCCAGGCCTTCAGCTTCGACGATGTGGCGGGGCTGGAGGCGCATCTGCGCCAGGTCCATGCCCCGTTCGGCCCGTTGACCGACGCCCAATGGCGGCACCTCGCGGTGATCTCGGCCCGGATGCTGCCGGGTGGCCGCATCGCGCCGCACTACGACCCCGCCATCGCCAAGCCCTTCGAGGGCGCACCGACCGGGACCATCGACCTTGGCATCGTGTGGTCCCTGGTGCGCGCGCCGGTGCTGCTGCTGCGCGGCGCGGTGAGCGACATCCTGGAGCCCGAAATCGCCGCGGAGATGGCGATGCGGCCGGGGGTGGAACTGGTGACGCTGCCGGGCATCGGGCACGCTCCGGCCCTGATGGAGCCGGGGCAGATTGCCTGTGTGGCGAGGTTCCTGGCGGCGGGCTGACCGCTTGACGCCAGGGGGCGGGGTTCTGCACGCTAGGCCCAACGGCGCCACGTTCATGAGGGTGCCTCGGGAGACGCCGGAACCATGCATCCTTCACGCCGCACCCTTTTCCTGGCTGGCGCGGGCCTGCTCGCCGCACCCACGCTGGCGCGGGCGCAGGCCTGGCAGCCCACCGGGGCCATCCGCATCGTCGTGCCGTTTCCGGCCGGCGGCACCACCGACATCCTCGCCCGGCTCTACGCGCAGCGCCTTGGGGAAGTGCTGGGCGTGTCCGTCGTGGTCGAGAATCGCGGCGGCGCGGGCGGCTCGATCGGCGCCGATGTCGTGGCCAAGGCGGCGCCGGATGGCCAGACGCTGCTGTTCCACAACCTGACCTTCTCCACCACCACGGCGGCGCTGGAATTCGTCGGCCGCGCGCCGCATTCGATCGAGCGTGACTTCGCGCCGATCAGCCTCGGCGCCAATGTGCCGATGATGCTGCTGGTCAATGCGCAGGTGCCGGCGCGCAACCTGGCTGAGTTGGCGGCCTGGGCGAAGGCGCAGTCCTCCCCGGCCTTCTATGGCTCGACCGGGCCGGGCAGCACCATCAACCTGATCGCCGAAGTGCTGAAGCGCGATGGCGGCTTTCAGATGGAGCATGTGCCCTTCCGCGGGGCCGCTCCGCTGGTGCAGGAAATGCTGGCCGGGCGCATCGCCTTCGGCGGCGACCAGCTTTCCTCCTCCTTGCAGCATATCCGGGGTGGCGCGCTGCGTCCGATCGCGACGCTCGCGGCCCAACGCGCGAGCGCGCTGCCCGATATTCCCACCGTCCGCGAACAGGGCTTCGCGAATGCGGAGCTGCTGGGCTGGAACGGCTTCTTCGCCCCGGCGCGGACGCCGGAGGCCGTGCTGGCGCGCCTGCACACGGAAATCGCCGCCGCCGCCCGCCACCCGCCGCTGGCCAGCCGCATCGCGGAACTGGGTGCGGAGCCCGGCGGCAACAGCGTGGCGGAATTCACCGCGCAGGTGCACGGGCAGATCGCCAGCGTGCGGCCGCTGGTGCGGGACCTCAGGATGACCGTGGAGTAGATCGGGGCTACCGGAGCTTCGCGAGGTAGCGCGCCGGCGCCACTTCCTCCATCACCCGCAGCCGGCCGAGACGGTATTTCACGCCCTGCCACCAGGACAGCGCCTTGGCTGGTGGGGCGGGAAGCGGCGACAGGCGGGAGGCCTCCGCCACAGGCATCAGCGCGAGGCGCGCCAGCCGCACGGCGTGCAGCCGCCACCAGGCGAGGTTCTCCGCCTCCCCTGGCTCTGCGTGGCGGAACGCCATCATCGCCTCCACCTCCGCCCGTTGCAGGCGCAGCGCCGCGACGGCGGGGTCATCCCCGCGGTCCGAGGCGCCATGCCAGGGACGCCGTTCAGCCACGGCGGATGATCTGCGCGGCCTCCACGGCGAAGTAGGTGAGCACGCCATCGGCGCCGGCGCGCTTGAAGCCGAGCAGGCTCTCCATCATCGCGCGTTCATGGTTGAGCCAGCCATTCTGCACGGCGGCCATGATCATCGCGTATTCGCCGCTGACCTGGTAGGCGAAGGTCGGCACGCCAAAGCGTTCCTTCACGCGGCGGACGATGTCGAGATAGGGCATCCCCGGCTTGACCATGACCATATCGGCACCCTCCGCAAGGTCGAGCGCCACTTCGCGCATCGCTTCCTCGGAATTGGCGGGATCCATCTGGTAGGTCTTCTTGTCGCCCCCCTTGAGCGAGGAGCCCGAGCCCACGGCTTCCCGGAACGGACCATAGAAGGCGGAGGCGTATTTCGCGGCGTAGGACATGATCCGCGTATGGATCAGCCCCCGCGCATCCAGCGCCGCCCGGATGGCGGCGACGCGGCCATCCATCATGTCCGACGGCGCGATCACGTCGATGCCGGCCTCGGCCTGGATCACCGCCTGGATGGCCAGGATATCGAGCGTGTCGTCATTCGCGACATAGAGCCCGCCCGGGCCTTCCCGCAGCACGCCGTCATGGCCGTGGTCGGTATAGGGATCGAGTGCGACGTCACCGACCAGGCCAAGCTCGGGGTAT
>CANJXD010000250.1 GCA_947478535.1 Acetobacteraceae bacterium | reverse complement strand
GCTGGTGCCGGCGGATGCGCCGCAAGCGGCGCCTCGGCGGGCGATCGGCGTGGAGTTGCGGGAGATCGCCGGCCTCGCCTGGTCCCCGGGCATTCGCGGCGTGCTGGTCTTCGTCTTCTGCTCCTTCGCCGCCATGCTCGGCGTGCGCGGGCTGTGGGGCGGGCCGTGGCTGATGGAGACCAAGGGGCTCGACCGGATCGCGGCCGGCAATGTGCTGCTGGCCTGCACCATCGCGCTGACCATCGGCCCGGCGCTGGCCGGCGTGGTGCTGCGGCGGATCGGCCATGCGCCGGCCCTGCTGGTCGGCAGCCACCTGGTCTCCGCGGTGCTGATCGGGTTGATCGTGGCGGGGGGGCCGGGCGGGGTGCTTTCCGACGCGCTGGGCGTGCCGATGCTGCCGGTGGCGTGGGATCTGGTGCTGCTGGTGGCCTTCGGGCTGATCATCTCGTTCCAGGTGCTGGCCTTCTCGCTGATGCGGAGCGCCGTGCCGCCGGCGCAGACGGGCCGCGCGCTGTCTTGCGGCAACCTGTCCTTCTTCCTCGGCGCGGCGGTGATGCAGGGGCTGTCCGGGGTGGTCGGCGGCTGGGGCGGCAATGGCGCGGCGCTGCTGACCTTCGCCGTCGCGCTGGTGGTGTTTCCGCTCGGCTTCTGGTGGCTGCATCCGCGGCGCTGACCGCGGCTTTGGCCTGCCCCCCGTTCCTTGCTAGGCTGGGGGGAAGGAGAATCCCCCATGCTGCGCAGCATCCTGGTCGCCCTGGACGATACGAAAGGTGCCGTCGCGGCGCGGGAGGCGGCCTTCGCCCTGGCGCGCCACACCGGCGCGAGCCTGACCGCTGCCGTGGTGCTGGACCTGCCGCATACCCGCAGCGCACACGAATTCGTCCCGATCGGCGGCGCCGCCTTCAAGGCCCGGCGCGACGATGCGCTGACGGCGCGCGCCGCAGCGGAGGCGACGATCGCCCTCGCCGCCTGCGCCGCCTCCGCCGGCGATACGCCCTATGACACGCTGCGCCTGTTCGACGCGCCGGAACCCGCCTTGCTGCGGGCCGGGGCTGTGCATGACCTGCTCGTGATCGGCCGCGACAGTTCGCTGGGGCTGGAGGAGCCGGAGGATGGCGTGGCGCCGGTGATCGAGCGCCTGCTGATGGACGGCGCGCGGCCACTGCTGGTCGTGCCGCCAGATGCCGCAACGGAGGCAACCGGGCCGGTGCTGGTGGGCTATGATGCCTCGATCCCCGCCATGGCGGCGTTGCAGTTGTTCGCGCTGCTCGGCCTGGCAGGAGACAGCGCGGTGCGCGTCGCCTCCGCCGCGGAGACGCGGGACGAGGCTCTGGCGATGGCCGAGGAAGGCTGCAACTACCTCCGCCGCCACGGCATCGCGGCCGAGGCGCTGCCGATGGTGGGCGGCCGCCCGGCGGATCTGCTGCTGGCGGAGGCCGAGGCGCTGCACGCCCGGCTGCTGGTGCTCGGCGCCTTCGAGGAAAGCGGGCTGCGGCGGCTGTTCGGCGGCAGCGCGACGCATGTCCTACTGCGGGACGCGCGCTGCCCGGTCTTCATCAGCCGCTGATCAGGCGGGTGGCGGGAAGCGGTCCAGGAAGGCTTCGGCTCTCGGCGTCGCGTCCCGCAGGAATTGCCGCGGCTCCCGCAGCCAAAGCCCCTCGAAGCGCTTCGATTCCGCTTCGGAAACCAGGACATGCGGCGGCAGTTCGATCTCCTCCGCCGTCCAGCCCGGCCACCAGCGCGCGGCCTTGCGGCGCATGTGGGCGCGGAAGGCGTCTGGTTTTGCATAACCGTGGTAGTCGAAGAACCAGCCCTCGGTGGCGGCGGCGATGTGGTTGCCGGTGAAGCCCTGCGCAGGCCGGAACCACAGGGGGCGCGCGCCACTGCCGGCGTAGCGGCGCAGGAAGGCATGGCAGAGGATGTGACAGGCACCGGCGGCGAAGAAGACGCGGTCCGGCAGCGCCCATCGGCGCACGGCGTCTTCCTTCACGCCCGGCGCCAGCCGGTACATCAGCCGCTGATCGTGCCGGCCGCCATCAGCGCGGCCACCTCCGCCTCCGAATAGCCGAGCTCCGCTGCGATGGCCCCGCTGTCCGCGCCCGGCGCGCGGAGATCCCCGGCGCCGCCGGGGCGCACGCCATCCAGCGAGATCGGCAGGGCCGGCAGCTTCACGTCGCGGCCATCCGGCAGCGTCATAGGCACCAGCCCGCCGGAGCCGTTGAGGTGGACGTCGTCGAACAGATCGGCCGGCTTGCCGATGGGGGCGAAGGGCAGGCCGAGCGCCTCGCACTTCGCCATCAGCTCGGGCTTGGTATAGGCGGCCAGCGCGGCGGCGACGCGGGGGATGGTGCGGTGGCGCTGTTCGACGCGCTGCTGCTTCGTCGCCAGCGTCGGGTCCGCCGCCAGGTCATCCAGCCCGAAGGCGCGGCAGAACATCGGCCAGGAGGTGTCGGTCACCACGCCCACGAAGACCTGACCGCCATCGGCGGTGTCGAAGATGTCATAGACCGGCCAGGCCGGCAGGCGGACCGACATCGGCGGCGGCGCGATTCCGGTGATGCGGGTCTGCGCCATGTGCTGGGCCATCAGCAGGGCCACGGATTCGAACAGGCCGGCCTGGACTTCCCCGCCAAGGCCCGTGGTTTCCCGCTCCCGGATCGCGGAGAGGATGCCGACGACGGCGGAAAGCCCGCCCATGATGTCGATGGCGCTGCTGCCGGCGCGCAGCGGGCGGCCCTCCGGCCCCGTCATGTAGGCGAGGCCGCCCATCATCTGCACGACCTCATCGAGCGCCGTCCGATGCTCATAGGGGCCGGGCAGGAAGCCCTTGAGCGACGCATAGACGAGGCGCGGATTGACCGCCGCCAGCTCGGCGTAGCCCAGGCCGAGCTTGGCCATGGCGCCGGGGCGGAAATTCTCGATCAGCACATCGGCCTGCTCCGCCAGGCGACGCACCAAGGCGCGGCCCTCGGGCTGCTTCATGTCGACGCAGAGGCTGCGCCGGCCGCGGCCGAAGGCGGCGTAGAAGCCGACGCCGGAGCCCGTGAGGTAGCGCGTCGTGTCGCCCTTCGGCGCCGGTTCCACCTTCGTCACTGCGGCGCCGAGATCGGCCAGGATCATCCCGGCGCTCGGCCCCATGATCATATGGGTGAATTCGAGGACCCGAAGGCCGGAAAGCGGGGTCGGGCTGGTCATGCGGTCTGGTCCTGGAGGTCTCCGCCGAGGCGGCGGGTGAGATCAGCGGCCGCTTCGGCGACCAGCGCAAGATGGCCCTCGCGGCGGTCGGCGATGCGAGCCTTGGGGCCGGAAACGCCGAGCGCGCCGGCCAGCCCGCCGCCGGGGCCGAAAACCGGCGCGGCGATGGCGGCGGTTTCCGGGTTGCGTTCGCCGAAGGTGGCGACGGTGCCGAGCGCGCGCGGGTCGGCCGCCACCAGCACCCGCCCCCCGGCGCCGGCCGGCAGCGCCACCATGTGCCCGACCGCGAGGTCGTCCCGGATCGGGTTGGGGGACCGCACGCGGGCGAGGCAGAGGCGGTGGTCGCCATGGCGGACCCAGAAAGACGCGGTTTCCCCGCTTTCCGCCGCCAGGGGGGCGAGGATGCCGGGCAGATGCGCTTCCACCGGCTGGGCCCGGGCGTACAGCGTGCCCCAGCGGAACAGCATCGGCCCCAGCGCCCAGCGCCCATCCGCCAGCCGATCGACGCAGCGCCGCCGTTCGAGCGAGGCGAGCAGGCGGAGGATGGTGGATTTGTAGCACCCGGTGCGGGCGGCGAGTTCGGCGAGCGTCAGCGCCGCATCGCCTTCGCGGAAGGCGCCGAGGATCGCCAAGGCACGCTCCACCGCCGCGACACCCTGCTCGCCATCGGGCTTCAAAGCGCCGGACATCAGGCGGCGCGCACCCCGGCCTCGCGCAGGATGACGGCCCATTTCGCCATCTCGGCACTGACGAAAGTCTGCGCCTCGGCGGGTGTATTGCCGACCAGGCGCTCGGCGCCGAGTTCGGTGAGGCGCGTGCGCGTCCCCGGCTCGGCCAGCACGGCGGCCACTTCCTGCTGGATGCGGGTGACCAGCGGCGCCGGGGTGATGGCGGGGGCGAGGATGGCCTGCCAGACCATGAAGGTGGCGGCGGGGAAGCCGAGTTCGGCCATGGTCGGCACCTCCGGCATCACCGGGCTGCGCTCGGGGCCGGAGATCGCCAGCGCGCGGGCACGGCCGCCCTGCGCCAGGCCGAAGCCGGTAAGGCCCGCGTCATACAGCATGTCGAGCGTGCCGGAGGCGAGGTCGAGCGCCGCGGGGGCGCCGCCGCGATAGGGCACTTCCGTCATCTTCACCCCGGCCGCGCGCAGGAACAGCAGCGCCACGAGTTGCAGCGCCCCGCCGCCGCCGGTGCTGCCATAGGTCAGGCGTTCCGGATTGGCGCGGGCGAAGGCGACGAACTCGGCCAGGGTGCGGTGCGGGGAATTCGGCGGCACGAGGAAGACCATCGGGCTTTCCGCGACGATGGTGACGGCCTTCAGATCCGTCTCCGGGTCGTAGTCGAGCGTCGGATACAGCGGCTTCGTCACGGCGTGGCCGATATTGTGGAACAGCAGGTGGTGGCCATCGCCCGGCGATTTCGCGACGGAGGAAGACCCGATGGCGCCCCCTGCCCCGGTGCGGTTTTCCATCACCACGCGCTGCGGCAGCCGGGCCGAGAGCCGGTCCGCGACCAGCCGGCCGATGACATCGGTGGCGCCGCCGGCGGCATAGGGCAGCACCATACGGACCGGGCGCGTCGGCCAGGCCTCCTGCGCCGCGCCGGGGCGGGCGAACAGCAAGGCGGGGGCGGCGAGGACGGCGCGGCGGCTGAGCATGGATGGGTCTCTCCCCGTCACCATTCCGTGTAACAGAATGGCATTCTGTTCTTGAAGCTCATTTCGCGCGCGAGGTGGCGCGCGGTCAAGCCGTCAGGGCGGCGGGATTTCCGCCGCGAGCAGGCTGCCGGACTGGCTTTCCGTGATCACCAGGGTGCGCCCATCGGGGGCGAAGGTGCAGTTCGTCGGCATGCGGCCGAAGGGGGTGCAGTCGATGTGGTGGGTGGCGATGCCGTGGGGGTCCACCACCCAGACCTGGCCGTGACCGGGATTGGCGATGCAGAGCCGGTCATGCGGGTCCACCGCCATGCCATCGGGGCCGGAGGTGCCGGCCGGCACGCGGAAGAACAGGTTGGCCTTCGCCACCACCGCATCGGCCCGCAGCACGAAGCGCCAGACCTCGCAGGACCGCGTCATCGCCACCATCAGATGCGTGCCGGCCCGGTTCATCACCAGGCCGTTGGGGCTCGGCCCATTGTCCAGCAGGCGGTCGAGCCGCCCATCGGCGTGCAGGCGCCAGACGCGGCCGGAGGGGTCCTGCAGGCCGGATTGCCCCTGGTCGGTGAACAGCACGCTGCCATCGGGATTGACGATCAGGTCGTTGATGCCGCGGAAGCCCTCGCTCAGCACGGTCTCCAGCAGCGGCGCCATGCCGCCGGCGATGGGATCGAGCGTCAGGATGCCATGGCGGTAATCCGCCACCAGCAGGTCATCGCCCCGCGCGGCCAGGCCGTTCGGCCAGCCCTCATACTCCGCCACCGCCTCCCAATGCGCGCCGGAGACGCGGAAGATGCGGCCATGCGGGATATCGGTACAGTGCAGGTTGCCCGCGCTGTCGAAGCAGGGCCCCTCGAGAAAACTGTCCACCGGCGCGCCGGCGCGGTTGGCATCCGCCCAGGTGGTGCGGCGCGGCCGGCGCAGCGCATCCGGCAGGCGGGAGAGCAGGGAGGGCGCGAGCGGGCGGGGCGAGGTGTTCCACATGCGGCCGAAGGTGCGCGCGGGAGGGCTTGCCGTCCAGCAGGGGCGGGGCGAAGCTACAGGCATGGGAAGAACGCTGTTTCAGAAGATCTGGGAAACCCATGTCGTGCATGCGCGCGATGATGGGTTGGTGCTGCTCTATGTGGATCGCCACTATTTCCACGAGGGCTCCTTCCACGCCTTCAACATGCTGCGCGCGCGCCGCCTACCGGTGCGCCGGCCCGATCTCAGCTTCGGCTTCGGGGACCACTACGCGCCGACCGATGGCCGCGTGACCGGCGCGATCGCGGACCCCGAGATCCGCGGCATCATCGAGACCTTCGAGGCGAATGCCCGCACGCACCGCATCCGCGCCTATGAACTGGCGGACCCCGAACAGGGGATCGTGCATGTCGCCGGGCCGGAACAGGGGCTGACCCTGCCGGGGATGACGCTGGTTTGCGGGGATAGCCATACCTCGACGCATGGCGCGCTCGGCGCGCTGGCCTTTGGCATCGGCGCCAGCGAGGTGGCGCATGTACTGGCGACGCAGACGATCTGGCAGACCCAGCCGCGGCAGATCCGCTGCGGGTTTGACGGCGTCTTGCCCGAAGGCAGCACGGCCAAGGACATGGCGCTGGCGCTGATCGCGCAGATCGGCACGGGGGGCGCCATCGGCGGGGCCATCGAATTCGCCGGCAGCGCCGTGCGGGCCTTGTCCGTCGAAGCACGGCTCACGCTCTGCAACATGGCGATCGAGGCGGGCGCCCGGACCGGGATGGTGGCGCCGGATGCGACGACGGCGGCCTGGCTGAAGGGCCGGCGCTATGCCCCGGCCGAGGCCGATCCGGCATGGGCCACGCTGTTCAGCGATGCCGATGCTGACTTTGCGATGGATGTGACGATGGACGCCGGCGCGATCCCGCCCATGGCGACCTGGGGCACCAGCCCCGAGGAAGCCGTGGCCCTGTCTGGCCGCGTGCCCAAACTGTCCGATGCGCCGGACGAGGGCCGCGCCCGGGCCTGGAAGCGGAGCCTCGACTATATGGGGCTGACGGGCGGGGAGGCGATGGCGGATGTGGGGGTTGACCGGGTGTTCCTGGGTTCCTGCACCAATGCGCGCATCGAGGATCTGCGTGCCGCCGCCGCCGTACTGCGGGGCAGGCGCGTCGCAGTGCCGATGCTGGTCTCCCCAGGCTCGACGCTGGTGAAGCAGCAGGCGGAACGCGAGGGGCTCGACCGACTGTTCATCGAGGCGGGGGCGAGTTGGGAGGAAAGCGGCTGCTCGCTCTGCGTGTCGATGAACGGCAACAGCGTCGGGGAGGGGGAACGCTGCGCCAGCACGTCCAACCGCAACTTCGCGGGGCGGCAGGGGCGCGGCGCTCGGACGCATCTGGTCTCTCCGGCCTCGGCGGCGGCATCCGCGCTGGCCGGCAGACTTGTGCAGGCGGAGGCCTGAATCATGGCGGAGCCGATCACGACCTTCACCGCCGTCGCGGCACCGTTCGACATGCCGAATGTCGATACGGACCAGATCATGCCGGCCCGCTTCATGCGGCGGCCGCGGGATGAACGCTATGTCGCCTATGGCTTCCACGACCTTCGCTTCACGCCGGACGGGGCGAAGCGGCCGGATTTCGTGCTGAACCAGGCGCCTTTCGATGCCGCCGTCATCCTGGTGGCGAGCCGGAATTTCGGCGTCGGGTCGTCGCGGGAAGCGGCGGTCTATGCGCTGCTGGCCATGGGCTATCGCGCCGTGGTGGCGGACAGCTTCGGGGATATTTTCTATAGTAACGCCCTGAAGAACGGGCTGCTGCCGGTGAAGCTGCCGGCGGCGGTAGTGGATGGGCTGCGCGGGCAGGTCGCGGCCGCGCCGGGGGCGCGGATCACCGTCGATCTCCAGCGGGAAGTGCTGACCGGGCCGGATGGCGCCGAGCATGGCTTCGCGGTGCCGCCCTTCGCGCGGGATTGCCTGCTGCGGGGGCTCGACGAAATCGGTCTCACGCTGACCTTGGCGGATGAGATCGCGGCCTTCGAGGCGCGCCGCCGGGTCTGAGTGGGTTTCGGCTCGACGCAATCCCACATGCCGGGATCAGCACCCTGCCCGGCGGCCTGCCGGGCGGTCCTGTACGAATCGTTTCTTGACGCGGAGCCGCCGCCTGGATTGGGTTGGCGTAACGTCTGGGTGGGCTCAATGACCTTGTCTCGTCTTCGGGTTGCGGCTGCCGCGACCCTGCTGTTTTCCGCTGCCGTGCCGCTGCTCGCGTCGCCAGCCCTCGCACAGCCCGGCCCGCCCGGGCCACCCGCCGTCGG
>CANJXD010000249.1 GCA_947478535.1 Acetobacteraceae bacterium | reverse complement strand
GCGCCGCGCTTCCGCCACCTTCACGCCGGCCGGCGTGGCGATCGGGTTCTGAACGATGACCCACCACACGCTGCACATGCCCTGCACCGAGGCCGATATCCGCAAGCTGCGCATCGGCGACCACGTGACGTTGCAGGACACGCTGTTCGGCATCCGCGACGCCACGCAGATTCACATGTTCGACCATGGCCGCCGCACGCGCTTCGACCTTCACGGCCATGCCGTCATCCACACCGCGCCGAATGTCCGCAAGGTGGACAAGCGCAACACGAATGACAGCGGCTATGAGGCGGTGTGCATCGGCACCACCACCAGCGACCGCATGGAACGCTTCACCCGCCCGCTGATGGAACGCGAGGGCGTGCGCATCATCATCGGCAAGGGCGGGTTGCGTGAGGATTCAGCCAAGGCCTTCGCCGATCTCGGCGGCATCTACCTCGCCATCATCGGCGGCACGGCGGCGCTGGAGACGACGTGGATCGAGGCGATCGAGGATGTGGACCTCGACGATCTGAACCCGGAATCGCTGTGGCGATTCCGGATTCGTGATTTCGGTCCCCTGCTCGTCGCGATGGACAGCCATGGCGGCAGCCTCTACGCCGAGGTGCAGCAGAAAGTCGCTGACCGCCGCGCCGCGGCGCTGGCGAGACTGGGGGTCACATGATCGTCGTCGTCTTCGTCGCCATCGGCGTTCTCGCGGGCATTCTTCTCGTGAACAGCCCGGCCAACCCGCAGACCTTGCCGCAGCAGACCACCGAGACCACCCAACTGCCCCCGGCACCGTCCGAGGATTGCGGCTGCGGCGTGCCGGCATCGCCACGCGGTCCGCGCTGACCACCCCTGAGGCCACCACGCCATGACCGCCGCCATCACCCGCCGCACCACCGATATCCTCATCCTCGGCAGCGGTGGCGCCGGGCTGCTGGGCGCGCTGCATGCGAAAGCCGGAAACCCTAATCTTCGCGTCACCGTCGCGGTGAAGGGGCTGCTGGGAAAATCCGGCTGCACGCGCATGGTGCAGGGCGGCTACAACGTGGCCCTCGCGGCGGAAGACAGTGCCGAGCGGCACTTCATGGATACGCTCGATGGCGGCAAATGGCTGAATGACCAGGACCTCGCCTGGACGCTGGTGACGGTCGCGCAGCGCCGCATCCGGGAGCTGGAAAACCGCTGGGGCTGCTTCTTCGACCGCAACCCCGATGGCAGCCTCCACCAGAAGGCCTTCGCCGGGCAGACCTTCGACCGCACGGTCCATAAGGGCGACCTGACGGGGATCGAGATCATCAACCGGCTCGCCGAACAGACCTGGGCGCGCGGGATCGAGCGGATGGAGGAACACCGCGCCCTCGCCCTGCTGCCGACCGCCGATGGATCGCGCCTGGCGGGCGTTCTGCTGCTCGATATCCGCAGCGGTGGGCTGGTGCTCGTGCAGGCCAAGGCGGTGCTGCTCGGCACCGGCGGCGGGCCCACGATGTATGTCTATCACACGCCGTCGGGCGACAAATCCTGCGACGGCATGGCGATGGCGCTGCGCCTCGGCCTGAAGCTGCGCGACATGGAAATGGTGCAGTTCCACCCGACCGGCGTGCTCGCCGGGCCGGGCACGCGGATGAGCGGCACGATCATCGAGGAAGGGCTGCGCGGGTCCGGCGGTTTTCTGCTCGGCGGCGATGGCGAGCGCTTCATGCACCGCTACGACCCGCGCGGCGAAAGGGCGACGCGCGATATCGTCAGCCGCGCCATGTACCGCGAAATGCTGGCCGGCAATGTGAACGAGCATGGCGGGCTTTACATCGCCATGGGGCATCTCGGCCCGGATCGCGTGCGGCGCGAGTTCAAGGGCATGGTCGAACGCTGCGACGACATGGGATTCGACCTCGCCGGCGGGCGCGTGCCGGTGGTGCCGACGGCGCATTACATGATGGGCGGCGTCGTCTTCCGCCCCGATGGCGCGACCGACCTGCCCGGGCTTTTCGCGGCTGGCGAGGATACCGGCGGCGTGCATGGCGCGAACCGGCTCGGCGGCAATGGCGTGGCGAATTCGACCGTCTTCGGCGGCATCGCCGGCGATAGCATGGCGCAATGGGTGCCGCGCCACGGCGCGCTGGAGGACCCCTGCCCCGTGGCGCTGGACCGCGCCGTGGCGCTGGCCGAGGCGCCCTTCGCGCGGCCGGCTTCCTCCCTCACCCCGATCCGGGACGCGCTGCACACCCTCATGTGGGACAAGGCCGGGATCCTCCGCGATGCGCCGGGGCTGGCGGAGGCGGCCAGCGGGCTCACCGCGCTCGACGCCGCGCTGGATGCGACCGGCGTCGACGGCCGCGGGCGGGGCTTCAACCTCGCCTGGCAAGAATGGCTCAACCTGCGGTCCCTGCTGCTGGTCAGCCGCGCCATCGTCACCGCCGCCACCGCGCGGGAGGAAAGCCGCGGTGCCCATTTCCGCGAGGATTTCCCCGGGACGGCAAAGGACGCCGCGGGGCTTGCCGCCACCATCACCACGCTGGATGCCGAGGGCCGGATCGCCCTGGGCTGGCAGCCCGTCGCCTTCACCCGCGTGCAGCCCGGCGAAAGCCTGCTGGCCCCCGCAGCGGCGTAGTTGACAGCCACGGCCCCGGCGCCCGACAAAGAGTGCATGGGGGCATCCGCGATCGCCCCGTGAGGCTTCGGCCCAAGCATCGCGTCCAATCGCCATAGTCATGGATGGACGCTCATGCCCTCTCCCTGCTCGATCTCACCCGCCCAGCTTGCCCGCCGCATCGGCCTGCCGGATGCGCCGCTGCTCCTCGATGTCCGGACGCCGGAGGATGCGGCGGCGGATCCGCGGCTGGTGCCCGGAAGCCTCCGGCGATCCCACGGCGATGTCGCCGCCTGGGCGCCGGCGCTGCGCGGGCGCGATGTCGTCGTGCTCTGCCAGAAAGGCCTGAAGCTCAGCGAGGGCGCCGCCGCTTGGCTGCGCCATGAAGGGGCGCGGGCGGAGAGCCTGGAAGGCGGCTTCGTGGCCTGGCGGGATGCCGGGCTGCCGCTCATCAAGCAATCGGCTCTGCCGGCGCGGGATGCGGCGGAGCGGACCGTATGGGTGACGCGGGCGCGGCCGAAGGTGGATCGCATCGCCTGCCCGTGGCTGATCCGGCGCTTCATCGACCCAGGCGCGGTGTTCCTGTTCGTCGCGGCCTCGCAGGTGGAAGCGGTGGCGGACCGCTTCGGCGCCACGCCCTTCGATATCGAAGGCGTCTTCTGGAGCCATCGCGGCGAAGGCTGCACCTTCGACACGATGCTGGAGGAACTCGGCCTGGGAAGTCCGGCCCTCGCACGCCTCGCGCTGCTGGTGCGCGGCGCCGATACAGGGCGACCGGATCTGGCGCCGGAAGCCGCGGGGCTGCTTGCCGCCTCGCTCGGCCTGTCACGGCTGTATCGGGATGACCTGGCCCAGTTGGAAGCGGGGCTGGCGCTGTATGACGCCTTTCATCTCTGGTGCCGGGATGCGACGGAGGAACAGCACAACTGGCCCTCGACGAGGACGAAGTGATGCCGACTCCGCAACAGGATGCCTTTCCCACGCTGCGGGAGGCGCTGCGCGTGTGGTGGCGGATCGGCCTGCTGTCCTTCGGCGGGCCGGCCGCGCAGATCGCGCTGATGCATCGCGAAGTCGTGGAGGAACGCCGCTGGATCAGCGATGCGCGTTTCCTGCACGCGCTGAACTTCTGCATGCTGCTGCCGGGGCCGGAGGCGCAGCAGCTCGCCACCTATCTCGGCTGGCTGATGCATGGGGTGAAGGGCGGGCTGGCGGCCGGGCTGTTCTTCGTCATCCCCGGTGTCGCCATCATGCTGGTGCTGTCGCTGATCTACGCGACGCTGGGGGAAGTGCCGGTCATCGCGGCGCTGTTCTTCGGGCTGAAATGCGCGGTGCTGGTGCTGGTGGTGGAAGCGCTGCTGCGGGTGGCGAAGCGGGCGCTGAAGGGGCCAGTGCCCTGGGCGATGGCGGGGCTGGCCTTCGTCGCGCTGTTCGCCTTCTCCGTGCCCTTCCCGCTGGTGGTGCTGGCGGCGGCGCTGGTGGGCTATGCGGCGCCGGCGGCCTTCGCCGGGGGCGGGCACGGCAAGGCGAAGGATGGCCCGCCCGCCCTGCTGGATGCGCTGATCGCGGCGGAGCCAGGGCGGATCGTGGCCATGGCGCCGGCGGCGCGGCGGGCGGGGCTGATCGCGCTCATCCTATGGGTCTGGCCAGTGGCGATGCTGATGGACGCCTCCGGTGGGCTCGCCGGCACATTGCGGGACATCGCCTGGTTCTTTTCCAAGATGGCGGTGGTGACCTTCGGCGGCGCCTATGCCGTGCTGGCCTATGTGGCGCAGGAGGCGGTGGAGAATTACCGCTGGCTTTCAGCGGCTGACATGCTGGCGGGCCTGGGCCTGGCGGAGACGACGCCGGGGCCGCTGATCCTGGTGCTGCAATTCGTGGGCTACCTCGCCGCGGCGCGCGAAGGTGGCATCGCGGGCGGCATTGCGGGATCGCTGCTGACGGTCTGGGTCACCTTCGCGCCCTGCTTCGCCTGGATCTTCCTCGGTGCGCCCTTCGTGGAGCGGATGCACGACCAGCCCCGGCTGAAAGGGGCGCTGGCGGGGGTCACGGCGGCGGTGGTCGGCGTGATCGCGAACCTCGCGCTGTGGTTCGGCCTGCGCGTGCTGTTCGCGCGGCAGGTGGAGGTGGCGCTGGGGCCGCTGGCGATCGACCTGCCCGACCCGGCATCGCTGCTGCCGGATGCGCTGGCCCTGTCGGCACTGGCGGCGGTGTGCCTGTTCCGGCTGAAGCTCAGCGTGGTGAAGACGCTGGGGGTGACGGCGCTGGCAGGCTTCGCGCTGCGGATGGCGCTGGGCTGAGGCGTGTTCAGCGCCGATTGAACCCGGCGCGCCACGTCACCGATCTTCCCTGCCGCATCGGCCAGCCGCGCCATGAACGCGACGATCGAGGCCGCCCGGGCCGGGGAAGCCGGCAAGTGCTTCGCCGTGGTGGCGGCGGCCGCGTCATGCAGGCGTTGTTCGTGGAACAGGCTCACCGCCTTGTCCGCCGGGCCCCTCGCCCCTGTGGCGAGGCGCAGCGCCTGGGGCCGGGCCTGCTCGGTGCTGGGGAACATCGCCCGTGCCGGCGGCACAAGGTTGTCGAGCATTGCGTGGCTATCGACCAGGGCGGTTCCATCCTCCAGCACCAGGGTCGGCACGCGGGTCAGCGGATTGCGCGGGCGGATCAGGGCGGCATCCCCGAAGCTGGACCAGGGGCGATGCGTGAAGCCGATGCCGTAGAGCGTCAGCGCCATGCCAACGCGGCGGACGAAGGGGCTGTCATCCTGGCCGATCAGGATCATGCGGGGCCTCCTCGGCTGGTATCCTACACGCCAGCGGCGACCCAGAAATCCTCGGCTGGCAGGATGCCAAGCAGCCCGGTCGGGGCGAATATCGCCAGGGCGCCTTCGGGGTATTCGGCCTGGGAAAGCCCGCGTCCCAGCATCATCCCAAGCGGGACGATGTGGCCGACCAGCACATCGGTCACCGCGGGGCCGGAAGGGCTGAGAACCCGGGCGCGGAGCCAGGCAATCTGGCGCGCGAGCTGGCGCGGGTCCGGCGTGTAGTCATCCGCCGTCAGCATCGGCTCGACCTCCGCGCGGGCGCCGAAGACGAGCGTCGCCGTGTCCCGCGCGCGGAAGACGGGGCTCGCCCGCACTTCGCCCAGCGGGATGCCGAGGGCGGCGAAGGCAAGGCCGGTGCGGCGGGATTGCGTGCGCCCGGCCTCACTGAGGTTGCGCTGCGCCTCCCGCCTTGAAAGATCGCCGGTATCGGCCTGGCTGCGGTCGGTGATGCCATGGCGCATCACCGCCACCACGCCACCGCCGCGCAGCGCGCCTGCCAGCGAAGGCTGCGCCGCCGCGGGCAAGGCCAGCAGCGGCACAGTGAGAACGGCCCGACGCCGCATCAGCCGAGCGTGAAGGCCTCATGCACCGCCGTCTTGATGCCGCCGCCGACGATGGGGCCGCCGCCGGCGACATAGATGAAATCGCCGATCGTCACCGCGCCCATGCCGTGGCGCGGCGTCGGCATCGGGGCGTGGTGCTGCCAGCTATCGGCCACGGGGTCGTAGCTTTCCATCTGGCCATGCACCTGGCCGGTCAGTTCCCGGTTCACGAAGACGCCGCTTTCGCCGCCCATGGCGAAGAAGCGGCCGCGATAGATCACCAGGCCGTGGCCGGATCGCGGCGTCGGCAGCGGCGCGCGCGTGCTCCACTGGTCCGCCGCCGCGTCGTACACATGGTGCAGGCCGGTGTTGTATTCGAAGGTGTTGAAGCGGCCGCCGACAATGTGGATCAGGCCGTTGTGGACGACGACGCCGGCATGGTCCCGCGCGCCGGGCAGGGCCTTGCGGCGTTCCCAGCGATCCGCCTGGGGATCATAGACCTCATGCCAGCCGACCGAGGCGCGTTCGCTGTCGGGGTTCGAGGCGCCGCCGATATGGTGGATCTTGCCGCCCACGGCCGCCAGTGCGCCGGCGCCGCGGGGGCGGGGCATGTCGGCGATGCGATCCCAGCGATCCGCCGCCACGTCATAGGCGAAGGCCAGCACATCGGCGTCCCGGTTCTGCGCGGAGAAGCCGCCGAAGGCGTAGATCTTCCCGGCGCTGGCGACGACGCCGACATGGTTGGCGCCACGCGGCAGCCGGGCCTTTTCGACCCAGCGATCCGTCGCCGGGTCGAAGACGTGGTGGTAGCTGTTGTTGACGCGCTGCTCGGCATAGCCGCCGATGACGTGCAGCTTGTTGTCCCATTCCGCGGCCCAGGCCATTTCGGTACGCGGGATCGGCAGCGTGGTCCGTTCCACCCAGCGGCCGGGCGGGCCGGCCGGCGCCGTGCTGTCCACGAAGCGCTGGGCGTATTGCGCGGGGGTCAGCGTGACGGGGCCCTCACCGCGCAGCGGCGCCATGCGATCCGACGGGATCGGCAGGCCGTGATGCGGCGCTGGCGTCTGCGCCCGCGCCACCCCTGCCCCACCCAGCAGCGCCGCCGCGCCGCCGAGCATCATCCTGCGATCCATCATCCCGCCTTCCCCCTGCCACCGGCCCAGCGCCGACAGAATCGGCGCAGGCTCCACCTTCGCCTATGTTTCATAGAGCGGGATGTTTTCAATACCCCGGTCGCAGATCCGGCCGCGCCATGATGCCGCCGGGTTCCTCGGGCAGCATGGCGCCCTCGGTTGGAGACTGCCCCCGATGCGTAGAGCCGCCCGTTTGGCCTTCCCTGCTGTTGCCCTGGCCACCCTTCTGGTCGTCTCCGCCTGTGCGGACCCGAATGACCGCAACCAGCGTGCCCTCGCCGGGGGCGCGGCCGGTGCCGGGGCCGGGGCGCTGATCGGCTCCCTCACCGGCAGCGCCGGGCGGGGCGCGCTGATCGGCGGCGCGCTCGGCACGCTGGTCGGCGCGCTGACACCGCCGCCGAACCCCGAGGCGATCCCGGATACCCCGCGGCTCGCGCAGCCCTACAACCCCGCGCTTGGCGGCTGGTATGACCAGTACGGCCAGTGGCACCCGGGCGGGCCACCGACGGGGTATCAGGGCAACTACAAGTAATTCAGGCTCGGTCTGGCGGGCGCCATCCCGTCGCCGGTCAACCGCCCACCACGCCGCCGCCATTGCGGGACAGGGCGACCAGCGCCCCGCGCGGCGGCACGCGGTTGTCGAAGGCGGGCCAGCGCGTGGCGGGGCGGTCAAAGGTTGACCCCGGCTCGGCGCCGGGCGTGCGGACCAGCACCATCAGCGCATCGCCGGCCGGGGTTGGCTCCGCACCACCGATCGCCGCGGCGCGGGGCGCGCCATAGACTGGCAGCACCACGCCACGGCCGGGGCCATCGAGGTCACAGGCGAAGACCGCATCCGGCGCGGGTCCGGGCCGCCCGGCGCGATCCGTGCCGATCCACAGCCTTCCCCGCGCATCGACGGCCAGCGTCGCGGGGTGGCGCGGCAGGGCCGTGTTGCCCGGCATGTCGCGGCCATAGGCGCCGCCCTCGGCCGCGTCCCCGGCCTGGAACAGGATACGGCTGGCCAGCCTGGGTGCCGTGGGCTCCCCCGCCAGTTCCACCACCAAGCCGGGATGCG
>CANJXD010000248.1 GCA_947478535.1 Acetobacteraceae bacterium | reverse complement strand
CGACCGGTGTCATCGCGGCATCCGGCACCATCACGCAGGTCATCCCGCCCTCCCTCGTGCTGATCGTGCTGGGCGACCAGCTCGGCCAGAGCGTGGGCGACATGTATGCGGGGGCGATCGGGCCTTCCATCCTCCAGGTCGGGCTGTTCATCGCCTTCATCGCGCTGGTCGCGATCGTCGCCCCCCACAAGGTGCCGCCCCTGCCGGATGAGTTGCTGGAGCCGCGGAGCTGGCGGCTGTGGTGGCGTGTGCTGAAGGGCATGGTGCCCTCCGTCGTGCTGATCTTCATGGTGCTGGGCACCATCTTCATGGGGCTGGCGACGCCGACGGAAGCCGGCGCCATGGGTGTTGTCGGCGCGATGGCGCTGGCCGCCATCAATGGCCGCTTCACCTGGAAGCTGGTGCGGGAAGCCATGGGCACGACGATGCGGATCACCTCCATGGTGATCTTCATCCTGATCGGCGCGACGGTGTTCTCCCTGGTGTTCCAGGGTGTGGATGGCGGCATCTGGATCGAGCATCTGCTGAAGCAGTTGCCGGGCGGCCAGACCGGCTTCCTGATCTTCGTCAACATCTTCATCTTCTTCCTGGCCTTCTTCCTCGATTTTTTCGAGATCGCCTTCATCGTCATCCCGCTGCTGGCGCCGGTGGCGAAGGCGTTGGGCATCGATCTGGTGTGGTTCGGCGTCCTCATCTGCATCAACCTGCAGACCAGCTTCATGCATCCGCCCTTCGGCTTCGCGCTGTTCTACCTGCGCGGCATCGCGCCGAAGGAAGTGCTGACGCGGGATATCTATTGGGGGGCGCTGCCGTGGCTCGGGCTGCAACTGATCCTCGTCGCCATCGTCATCTTCTGGCCGGAGAGCGTGACCTACTGGCTGGACCGCACGCCGGCGGTGGACCCTTCGACGGTGATCATCGACCTGCCGCCGCCGCAGATTCCCGATATTCCGGTGATGCCGAGCTTCCAGTGACCATCGCCCTCACCCCCATCGGCCATGTCCGCGGTGGGCGTGCCGAGCCTACCGATGACGCCTGGGGCGCGGTGGAGGCCGAGATCGTGCTGGACCCGGCGGTGCTGGGGCCGGATGCGGCGGTGGGGCTCGACGCCTTCAGCCATGTGACGGTGGTCTTCGTCTTCGACCGCATCGACCCCGCCGCAGTGGAACGCAACGCCCGCCATCCGCGCGGGCGGCAGGACTGGCCGCGTGTCGGCATCCTCGGCCAGCGCGGATCGCCCCGCCCGAACCGCCTCGGCGTGACGACCTGCGCGCTGCTTGGTGTTCAGGGCATGGTGCTGCGGGTGCGGGGCCTGGATGCCATCGCCGGCACGCCGGTGCTGGATGTGAAGCCGCACATGACGGGCTTCGACCCAAGCGGTGCGGTGCGGGAGCCGGATTGGGCGCGGGAGATCATGCAGGGGTACTGGTAGCGGAAACTACTCTGGCTGCCTGTCGCCCCAGATTTCCTTCGCGAGTTTCGTCAGCTTCTTCCGGTCCTCCAGCGCATTGGGCTCGCTGGTGGAGTTTGGCGACCCGCAATTCACGCCCTTGCTGACGCGCAGGACGTTGTCGCCATCGGCTTCCTCGTTCAGCTTGTTCTGTTCCCAATACCAGACGGCGGTGCGGAGCGCCGTATCGGGTTCCGCAACCATGTCCGGCTTCGATTCCAGCGGCAGGCTGAGTGCAGAACCCGCGGCCTTGTAGTTGCCTCGGAAGGTCAGGTGCAGCAGGCCGCGGCCGCGGAAGCGGTAGCCGTCTCCGGGCTGGTTGTTCCCGTTGCGCCCGCCATAGACGGTATTGGCAAGCTCGATGCGCATGGCGAATTCAGCCTTGTCGGCTTCCGCATAGGCCTTCTGCAGCGCGACCAGGTCCTCCGCCGTCAGGGTCTTGGCGGCGGCGAGCGCCTTGTCCAGCGCGGCCTGTTCCGCCGGCGTCTTGGGCTTCGGCGTGGCCTTGGTGATCGCGTCCTGCTTCGCCTTGATGAAGGCGGCCTTCGCGTCCTTGTGGCGAGTCTTCTCGTCGCGGGCGACGAAGCGCTTTTCCTGTTCCGCCGTCAGGTAGTTGCCGAAGATTTTTGTCAGCCGGGCCTGGTCGGTGTAGGCGAACCTTTCCTCAAGCAGCGTGAAAGCCAGGGTTTCGGCGCAGCACTGCGCCAGGAAGTGGGCCAGCCGCAGGCCGGACCCGCTGATCTTGACGAACCAAAGGGAGGTTGAGGCCGCAGCGACCAATGTGTCGAAAATCTGCTGCTGCGTGCGGTCCACGACGGTCTTACGGCCCACCAGGCGCAGCAGGTCGGCCTCGGTCAGCGCGACATGGCTCAGCTTCTCCGGCAGGTTCAGCACGATGCGACACTGGGTTGGCTCCGTGCCCGTCGTGTTGGTGAGGAATTGCTGCCCCTGCATCCAGCGGTCGATATCGCTCTGTAGATCGCCGCCGTTGGGCGTGGAGTATCGGTTTCGGCGGGGCGGCCAGAGCGTGTCGAAGGGGTCATCATTCCGCAGCCAGGACATGGGCGCGTTCCTCCCGAGGTGCGCCGATGCTACGCCAGCGCCCTACAGCATCGCCAGTGGCCGTTTCCGCCTCGGCGGTGGAAAGGCCGCGTCCAGGTCGCGGAAATCCTCCGCCGCCAGCGCCAGCCCCCGCGCCGCCGCGTTCTGCCGGACATGCTCCGGCGTCGTCGCCTTGGGGATGGCGATCACCCCGGGGCGGGACAGCACGAAGGCCAGCGCCACCTGCGCCGGCGCCACCCCATGCCGGGCCGCCACGGCCTGCAGCGCCGCATGCCGCAGCAGTGCGCCGCCCTGGCCGCCGGGGGAGCCCAGGGGCGAATAGGCCATCACCGGCATGCCATGCCCGGCGCAGAAGGGCAGCAGGTCGAATTCCACCCCGCGTGCTTCGAGGTTCCACAGCACCTGGTCCGTGGCGCAGTCCCGCAGCGCCGGTCCCAGTTCCTCCAGATCCGCGACATCGAGGTTGGAGACCCCCCAGCGGCCAATCTGCCCGGCGGCCACCGCCTTCTCCATCGCCCGCACCGTTTCCTCCAGCGCCACGCCGCCGCGCCAATGCAGCAGGTAAAGGTCGATCCGTTCCACCCTGAGGCGCTTGAGGCTCGCCGCCAGCGCCTTTGGCAGGCCGCGGGCGGAGGCGTTGTGGGGATAGACCTTGGAGACGAGAAAGCATTCCTCCCGCCGCCCGGCGATGGCCTCCGCCACCACCTCCTCCGCGCCCCCCTCGGCATACATTTCCGCCGTGTCGATCAGCCCCAGGCCAAGGTCGAGGCCAAGCCGCAGGGCCGCCGCTTCCGCCCGGCGGTCGCCGCCGCGCTCCCCCATGTACCAGGTGCCCTGGCCGAGGGATGGAACGACCTTGCCATCGGGGAAGGTCACGATGCCTGCGCCATCCTGCCGCCGTGTCGTCGCCATGGAACCGGGCCCTCCGCCGCACTATCTTCGGCGTCATGAAGAAGATCGCAACCGCCATCCTCGCCACCCTGCTTGGCGCGCTGCCCGCAGCTGCGCAACAGACCCCGACTGCCACCGTGCCGGAGGAGATCGGCACCTGGCGGCTCGCCTGCGTCACGGACCGGATGACGGACCGCGGGGATTGCCTGCTGCGGCACCGGGACCCGGTGGAGCGTGCCCAAGGGTCGGCCGGCACATCGCTTGTGCTGGAAATCCAGGATCGCGGCGGGCGCCTGGTGCCGGTGGTGACAGCGCGGGACCTGACCTTGGAAGGCGCGTCCCGCGGCCTGCTCGCCGTCACCGGGGTGGCGCAGCTCCGCTTCCCGCCGAACCGCTTTTTCGAAATGCCCTGCGGGCTGGAAGGCCGGACCCTCGCCTGCGCGCCAAAGCCGGAAGACGCCGCCCGCGCGGCAGAGGAACTGGCGGCGGCGCCGACCGCCCTGGTGCGGATCGCCGGCCTCGGCACTGCCACGGCGCAATCCGAACCGGTGGAGATGCGGCTGGAGCGGACACGCGATGCGACAGCGCGCTACCGCGCCCGGGTGCCGGAGGGCAGCGCGCCCGCACCCTCCAGCCAGTCCGGCCTGACGCTGCCGGAGATCATGCTGCGGTTGCAGCGCCTGATGGGGAACTAGCGGGGCCGAGCCCAGGCCCGCCCCCACCCCTTCGGCTTGACCCCGCGATGCACCCGCGCGAAGGCTGCGCCATGGTCTAGGGAGGATCGCATGACCCGGATTGGCATCTGCGGCATCGCCGGGCGCATGGGGCGCCTGCTGGCGGAGGAAGCCCTGGCGGGTGGTGCGACGCTCTCGGGCGGCATCGACCGGCCCGGCGCGAATACCGAGGGCCTGCCCGGTGGCGCCAGCGTGCTGGCCGACGCGGGGGCGTTGTTCGCCGCGAGCGATGTCGTGGTGGACTTCACCCATGCCTCCGCCGCGGCCGGCCATGCCGCCGCGGCCGCTGCGGCCGGCCGCGCTTATGTCCTGGGCACCACCGGTCTCGATGCGGCGCAGGAAGCCGCGGTGGCGGAGGCCGCGCGGCACGCGCCCATCGTCTATGCCGCCAACTACTCGACCGGGGTGAACCTGCTGCTGGCGATTGCGGAGCGCATGGGCGCGGTGCTGCCGCCCGAGCAATATGACGCCGAAATCCTGGAGATGCATCATCGCCAGAAGGTCGATGCCCCCTCCGGCACCGCCATCGCCATGGGGCGCGCGGTAGCGCGGGGGCGCGGCAAGACGCTGGAGGAAGTGGGCATGGAGTCGGGGCGGGATGGCCATACCGGCGCCCGCGCCACCGGCCCCATCGGCTTCGCGGCCCTGCGCGGCGGCCAGGTCGTGGGGGACCACACCCTGCTATTCGCCTCCGGGACCGAACAGATCGCCCTCACCCATCGCAGCTTCGACCGCCGCGCCTATGCCACCGGGGCGATCCGGGCGGCGCTCTGGGTCCGAGGACGCACTCCTGGGTTGTATTCGATGCGGGATGTTCTCGGCATCTGAGGCGTCGAACGGCGGCGGGGCGCCTTGACCCCGCCGCATTGCACCGCAATAAGCCCCCGTCCCGGATTGGCCGGGCCAGCTTGCCAGGCCGGGGCAATCCGGCCCTCACGCGACAAGAGGCCGAATCACGCCATGCGCGACAAGGGCGAATACCTTTTCACGTCGGAGTCGGTCTCCGAGGGCCATCCCGACAAGGTGGCGGATCGCATTTCCGACACCGTCCTCGATGCCTACCTCTCGGCCGATCCCTATTCCCGCGTAGCCTGCGAGACCCTCTGCACCACCAACCGCGTGGTGCTGGCGGGTGAAACGCGTGGCCCCGGCAGCGTGACGCCTGAACTGCTGATGCATCTGACGCGCCTCGCGATCCATGACATCGGGTATGAGCAGGAAGGCTTCCACTGGCAGAACGCCTCCATCGAATGCCACCTGCATGCCCAGTCCGCGCATATCGCGCAGGGCGTGGATGCCACCGGCAACAAGGATGAAGGCGCCGGCGACCAGGGCATCATGTTCGGCTATGCCTGCACCGAGACGCCGGACCTGATGCCGGCGCCGCTGTATTATGCGCATGGCATCCTCCGCCGCATCAGCGAGCTGCGCCGCATCAAGGACAAGTCCGTCGACGGGCTGCTGCCCGACGCGAAGTCCCAGGTGACGCTGCGCTACATCGACGGCAAGCCGGTGGGGGCCACCTCGATCGTCGTCTCCACCCAGCATGTCGAGGGGCTGGAGCAGGCCGAGATCAAGGCGCTGCTGCGGCCGCTGGTCGAAAGCACGCTGCCGAAGGGCTGGATGTGCGCGGATAGCGAGTTCTACGTGAACCCGACCGGCACCTTCGTCATCGGCGGACCCGATGGCGACTGCGGCCTGACCGGGCGCAAGATCATCGTCGACACCTATGGTGGCGCGGCCCCGCATGGCGGCGGCGCCTTCTCCGGCAAGGACCCGACGAAGGTCGACCGTTCCGCGGCCTATGCCGCGCGCTACGTCGCCAAGAACGTCGTCGCCGCCGGCCTCGCCGACAAGTGCACGATTCAGGTCAGCTACGCCATCGGCGTCTCCAAGCCGCTGTCGGTCTATTTCGACCTGCACGGCACGGGCAAGGACGTGGACGAGACGAAGCTCGCCCAGGTGATGGACGGGCTGGTGAACCTCTCCCCGCGCGGGATTCGCGAACACCTGCACCTCAACCGCCCGATCTATGTGCCGACCTCCTCCTACGGCCATTTCGGCCGCACGCCGGATGCGGAAAAGGGCACCTTCACCTGGGAGAAGACCGACCTGGTGGACGAACTGAAGCGCGCCTTCGGCCGGTAATCCCCGACCGAGGCTCGGCTATCCGGGGCGGTGGGCGAAAGCCTGCCGCCCCTTTTCATTGAGGAACACATGACCGCCGACCGTCCGCCGCTCGCCGAGGGCGTGCCCGACCGCCTCTATGGCCGCCGCCGCGGGCACCCGCTCCGGCCGCGCCAGCAGCGCCTGCTCGATGTCACGCTGCCGCGGCTGCGACTGGCGGCGGGCGACCTTGCCGACCCGCTGGCGGCCTTCCGCATGCCCGCGGCGAAGCTTTGGCTGGAAGTGGGCTTCGGCGGCGGGGAACACGCGCTGGAACAGGTCGCGGCCCATCCAGAGGTTGCCTACATCGCCTCCGAGGTCTTCGAGAACGGCCTCTGTTCCCTGCTGACGCGCCTGGTGGGTGAGGGGGAGGAAGCAACCGGCGCCCTGCCGAGCAACCTGCGGCTCTGGCCCACCGATGCGCGGCACCTCGTGCAGGGGCTGCCGGAGGGCTCGCTCGACCGGCTGATGCTGATGTTCCCGGACCCCTGGCCGAAATCACGCCACGCCAAGCGCCGCTTCGTGCATCCGGAATTGCTGCCGCTGGTGCACCGCGTGCTGCGACCGGGCGGGGAATGGCGCATCGCCAGCGACGACCCGACCTATCAGGCCTGGGTGGAGGAGGTGTTCGCGGGCACGACCCTGTTCACCCCCGCCGAGCGCCATGACGCCGAACGGCCCGCGGGCTGGCCGGGCACGCGGTATGAAGCCAAGGCGCGACGGGAAGGGCGGCAGCCCATCTGGTGGATCTTCCGCCGGGCCTGAACGGCGGTTCAGTCATCATCCGGGCGATGCGCCACGTCCCTCATGGGGTGCGGCACGACGGCGACCTCGGCGTTCGGGACGCGGGAGGCGACGTCGCGGCACAATTCGTCGATCGCCTGATAGACCTGGGTCAGTTCCCGGTCCTCCGCGAAGGCGAGGTGCAAGGTGACGAAGACGGCCTGCGGTGTCCGCCGGGTCTCCATGCGCACAAGGTCGTCATAATCATCGAAACGCTTGGCGAGGGAGGCGTAGATGGCGATCTTCGTCTCCTCCTCCGCCGCCGCGTCCAGCAGGTCCCGCCCCGAGGCGACGATGACCATGGCGATGGCGCGGATGCGGACGCCGCACAGCAGCAGGACGTTGATGGGGTCGAGGTACTGGACGATGTGCAGGTCCGGCGCCAGGGCCGCCACGCCCAACAGGACGCCGGTGGTGATATTGGCCGTCACCTTCACCTGGTAGCCGCGATACAGCGCCAGCGCGATCGGCGTCGGCGCACGCTTCACCAGGGCGCGGGACCACACCAGCATCAGGCTGGTGACGCAGGTGCCGTAGGCATAGAGCAACAGTCCGAGCCCCGCGCCTTCCGGCGGCACCGGGTCTGCCAGGCGCTGGAAGGCCATCCACAGGAAGATCAGCAGATAGGCCATCTGCACCTGCGCGATCAGCAGGCCGCAGAGATTTTCCAGCTTCGCGAAGCCGTAGTTGTACGCCTCATTCGCCGGGCGCTTCGATCGCGCCAGCGCGTGCCAGGTGATGCCGAGGGCCACGAGTTCGATGATGCTGCCGACGACATCCAGCCGGATGACAAGCGAATTTGACCCGGCACTGACGATCAGCGACAGAATGACGGCGGCGGTAACGGTCAGTAGGCTGACGGCGACCCGTTTCTGTTTGTCGTCCATCAGTGGCCTGCGCCATCACCTCTCGATTAAGACGGCGGATTCAACATCCGTAGCGAACACCACTGATTTCCTTGAGGGGTTACGGTGGTTCGATGGCAGTTCAGAGAAGACGGCTGACGGTCGTGGACCGTACGATCATCGAGCTGCGGCGGCGTGACGG
>CANJXD010000247.1 GCA_947478535.1 Acetobacteraceae bacterium | reverse complement strand
TCGACGCCGAGCCCGCGACGCTGCGCATGGCCGTCGCCTCCGTGCTGGCGGAAGGGCGTGATGTCAGCCTTGAAGTGATTCTGGTGGATGATGGTTCCACCCGGGCGGACACGCTGGCGGCGCTGGCGGCGCAACCGATCCCCGTGCGGGTGGTGCGGTGCCAGCGCAATGGCGGCCCGGCCTCGGCCCGCAACGCCGGCATCGCGCAGGCCCGCGGCACCTGGATCGGGTTTCTCGATGCCGATGATCTGTGGTGCCCGGGGCGGATCGCGGCGGCACGGGGCCTGATGGCGCGGCCCGACGTGGCCTGGATCGCCGGGCGGCATCGCCTGCTCCTCCCCGACGGTGCGCGCGCCGCGCCCTGGGTGATGGACCGGCCGGAGGCGGCCACCGGCGATGGCCTCACCCGTTTGCTGCTCGGCAATTTCTGGGTGCACCTCGGCGCCATGCTGGTGCGGCGCGACCTGGCGCTGCGGCTCGGCGGCTTCGCGGAGGGGCTGCGCTATTTCGAGGATTGGCTGTTCACCGCGCGAATCTCGGCCCTGGTGCCGCTGCACGCCCTGGATGCCGAAACCTATGACTGGCGGCGCGACGGTGGAGGCCTGACGGGCTCTCCCCTGCGGTTGGCGCCGGAGTCCCTGAGGATGTTCGACCTCGCCGCGCGCGACCCGCTGCTGCGGCCGTTCCGGCGTGAAATCCGCTGGGCGCGGTATTCGGCGCTGAAGAGCCTGGCGCTGAACAACCTTCTGGCGGGCCGGCGCCGCACGGCGCTGGCGCTAGCGCTGGCGGCCTGGCGGCTGGACCCGCGGGAGTGGCGCGACTTCAGCACATTTCTGCGCCTTTCCCGCGCCCCGCCGGCCGAACTCCGGCACCAGGGCCGGCGTTACAGCCAGGCGGAAATATTTGTCACGAGGAATGCATGAACGCCATCAGCGGAACCGCGGCGGAGGCGCTGCTGCTGCGGCTGGGCTGCGCCGGGATACGCCAGTACTTCCAGGCCGCGCCCTGGCGCTTCGGCAAGCAATGGCTGTGGGACCGCGTGGTGCAGCGCCATGTCGCCTGGCGGTCCTTCCCGATCGAGGCCCGCACGCGGTTCGGCGCGCGCATCGTCGGGCGCTTTCCGGATGCGGTGCACAGCCATGTGTATTTCTTCGGCGTCTGGGAACCCGCGGTCACCGCGCTGTATCGCGCCACGCTGCGGGACGGCGATGTTGTGGTCGATATCGGCGCCAATGTCGGGCTGCACACGCTGCTGGCGGCGCAGTTGGTGGGGGCGACCGGGCGGGTGCATGCGGTGGAGGCCTCGCCGCACATCTTCGCCCGCCTGCAAGGCAACATCACCGCCAATGGCGCGACGCAGGTGCGGGCCTGGAACATGGCCGCGACCGACATCCCCGGGGAGGTCCCGGTCTTCCTGCATGATGATCGCAACCTCGGCGGGACCACGATCATCGCGATCGAGGCCGCCAAGGCGGGCTCGGCGCTGGAGACGATGGTGGCGGGGCTGCCGATCGGGCAAATCGTGCCGGAGGCGGACCTGCTGGCCGCCAAGCTCATCAAGATCGATGTCGAGGGGGCCGAGTGGCTTGTGGTGCAGGGCATGCTCGACCTGCTGCCGCGGCTGCGGGCCGATGTCAGCATCCTGATCGAAGTGAACCAGGCCGCGCTGGCGGTGCTCGGCGGGTCGCTCGATGCGCTGCTGGAGATCTTCGCGCAGGCGGGATTCTCCGCCTTCGAGGTCGCCAATGCCTATGAAGGCGCCTTCTATATCGGCCCGGTGCCGGACGTGCCGCAGCCCCTGGCCCGGCGCAATTTCGCCATCGCCGACCTGCTGTTCCGGCGCGTCGCCGCGTGATCAGCGTCGTGGTGCCGAGCTTCAACCGCGCGGCGCTTCTGCCGGCGACGCTCGATGCCATCCTGGCGCAGACCCTGGCGGCCAGGCAGGTCATCGTGGTCGATGACGGTTCCACCGACGGCACGGCGGCGATGCTGGCTGCGCGCTATGGCGGGCGGGTTGAACTTGTCCGGCTTGCCAATGGTGGTGACCTGGCGGCGCGCAATGCCGGAATGGCGCTGGCGACCGGCGATCTCGTGGCGTTCTGCGACAGCGACGATCTCTGGCGGCCCGGCTACCTCGCCGCGATGGCGGGGCTGTGGCGCGCCGCGCCGGGCTGCCGGGTCGCCTTCGGCAATTTCAGGCTGGTGCGCGAGGATGTCTGGCAGGCCACGGAAAAATTCGCGCAGGCGCCGCCGGGTTTCTGGGATGGCTTGCGCTCGGTTGCCGGCGGCGGCGTGTTCGAGACGCCGATCGTCGAAAAGCTGCTGGCCTTCCAGCCCTTCTTCCCCTCCGCCATGGTGGCGGACCGCCGGTTCCTCACGGCGATCGGGGGCTGGGATCAATCGGTCGGGCGCATCGTCGGCACGGATTTCGCAACCGCCTTGCGGCTGGCGGAGCACCCCCCCATCGGCGTGCTGCAGGCACCGCTCGTCGGCATCCGCAAGCACCCGGAGAACTACTCCGGCGACGTGCAGGCGATGCACCTCGGCGATGCCGCGATCCTCGAGCAGGTGCTGGGCCAGCGGCCTTCCCTCACGCCCCTGGCGCGAGAGATCCGGCACAGCGCGGCGCGTCGGCGGGTCGCGGCGCTGGAGATCGCCTTTGCCCGCCGCGATCATGACGCGGTCCGGGCGATCCATGCGCTGCTGCCCGCCTCGGCGCAGGGTGGTGCGGTGGGGGTGAAGGCCAGGGTTGCCGCGCTGCCGGCGCCGCTGCGGGGCCTTGTCGCGGGCGCCCTGCTGGCGGCCGGGTCCTGGCGCGCCGCACTCATTCCAGCGGACCGGTCGCTTGACCGGTCCGAGCGCCCGAATGGGCGCCGCCGCTTATGCGGCGAAGCCAAGGAAACCGGAGGTTTCCGCCCGGCGTCTGAGGGGCCCTGAGCGGTCACGCGAAAGGGCCGTTGGTCTCAGCCAGCGCAGCGCGGGCCGGGCGCCGCCGGGGTGATGCTGAACACCGGGTCGCGGGCGAAATCCTGCGGCCGGGTGAAGGGTGCGCCAGCGGCCGAGAGCCAGAAATAGGCGGGCGGCGTTCGCGGCAGCCCGGCCAGCGTCATCAGCGCGAGCTGGGCGTAGTCGCCCTGGCTTTTCTCCCAGCCCGTGCCGTTCGAGAGTCCCTGCGCGGCGGTGGCCGCGCCGATCTCGGCCCAGCTTTTCAACGGCCGGCCGCCGGCCCCTCGGATCGCGATGAGGTAGGCGGCGCCGTCATTTCGGGGCAGGCCGTGTCCTGCGAAGCGCCCGACGAGAAAATTCTCCATCCACGCCAGCACCCGCGCCGCATCGCCCCCCCCCGGCGCGCCGCCATGATGGCGGTGGAGGCGAAATAGTCCTGCTGCCAGGGCGGCAGCACGCCGGGCGAGCCATACTCGCCGGGAATCCAGCCTTGCGCCTCGCCCTGCTCCACCGTCCAGGCGGGGATCTGCGCGCGGAGCCAGGCCCAGTTGCCGGCGCAAGCCCGCTTCAGCCAGGGCAGCATCGGGTCGCCCTCCGGCGTCGCCCAGGCGGCATTCTCCAATTGGCGGAGCGACCAGGCGGCGCCGCGCACCTGGTTGCCGCGCACGACATTCACGCCATCACCGGGGCTCGGCCCGCCCGGGACGCCGCGAGAGGCCGGGGCGGGCCATTGCGAGATCACGCACCAGGCCGCCTGGGCCTGGAGGTTGTCGAGGAAGGCGCGGCGCCCGGTCAGCAGGAAGGGCACGAAGCTGAGGTCGGGCTGATGCGCGCAATCCAGCATCCAGCCGGTATCGGCCGCCACCGGCTGCGCCAGCCCGCCCGGCGCCGGCCCACCGCGTCCATCGGTCCAGAGCCTTGGGTAGCGATCGGGGGTGAGCCAGCCATCCTCCCAGTGATGCCAGGGGATGCCGCCCGCGGCCTCCGCCTGGCCGATGGCGTAGGCGGCGGCGCGGCGGTCCCCCGAGATCAGCCAGGCCGCCTGCGCCATCGTCGCCGGCCCGATATCCGGCCTTCCGCCGGTCTGCCGCATATCCTGCGCGATTTGCCGGGGTGCGAGGAGTTGCTGCCAGCCCGTGCTCGCCGTGGCCGCGGCGAAGCCCGCCAGGACCGGCTCCGCCACGCCGTTGCCGAGGGTGTAGCGCGCCACCGCCCCGGCATCAGCCAGCGCCGCGGCATCATGGCGAACCAGCGCGGGGGCGGCGCCTCCGACCAGCCTGCCCCAGCCGGTGTAGTGCGGCTGGGCTTGGAGTTCGGCCTGCAGCGCCATCCGCCCATCCAGCAGCAGGCGGGCCGTGTAGCTCGCTGCACCGCCATTCGCGCGCATCGCGCCATCGTTGCGGAACCACGCCTCGACCCAGAGCGTGCCATCGGCCCGCAGCGCGACATCCGCCACCAGCCGCAGCGAGGCGACACCACCGGTGACCGTTGCTGGGACCGCCGCGGTGATGCGGGCCTGGAGCGCCAGCGGGCCGGATTGCCAGCGCGGCGCGGCGGCGAATCCGGCCAGCAGGTCGCAGCGCCAGACCGCACCGCCGCCCGAGACCTCGACCACCGCCTGGCGGCCGGCAAGGTCCGGCGCGAGGGGCGCGGCCGCCGGCCCGGTATCCCGCACCAGCCGCAGCGGCAGCCTCGCGCCCGCGGCCAGGGCGGGCGCCGCCAGGGCCAGGATGGCGAGCCGCGCCGATCCATCGGCGTGGCGGTTCAGCACATCGGCCTGCACGGGCAGGAAGCGCCCATCCGCCAGCGCGGCGGTGAGCCGGGCGCCGCCGGGAAGCAGGCCAGGCGGGAAGGCCTGGCCGAAGACGGTCACGGTACCGGCGGCGGCGCGGGTGCCTTCCAGGATGCAGGACAGGCCCTCGCAGGCCGGCGCCGCACGGGCCGGAATAGCAGCGACGAGCAGCGGCGTGGCGACCAGCGGCGTGACCAGCAGGGTGCGCCGGCTCAGCATGGCGGGGTCCTCCGGGCCAGGATGGCGCGAAACAGGGCGAGCTGGCCCTGGCTCGTCGCCTCCCAGCCGAAACGCTCGGCATAGGCGCGGGTGGCGGCGCGGCTGGGCGCGGCGGCGAGGAGGCGCGTGACGCCGGCGGCGATGGAGGCCGGGCTGGTGCTGTCGAGGACCAGCCCCGCCTCGGGCGCCGCCACGGCTTCCCGGCTGCCCCAGGCGGGGCTCGCCACAACCGGCGTGCCGCAGGCCAGGGATTCCAGCAGGACATTCGCCCAACCCTCCCGCGCGGAGGCCAGCACCAGAACATCGGCGGCGGTATAGAGGCGCGGCAGCTCGGCATGCGGCACGGCGCCCAGGAAGCGCACGCGGTCCGTGACACCGAGGCGCTGCGCCAGGGCTTGCAGGGCGGCGCGGTCCGGGCCCACGCCGGCGATCAGCAGGTGATGGCCGGGCAGCAGCGGCAGCGCCGCGATGGTGTGGTGGTGGCCCTTGCGCTCGATCAGATGGCCGACCGACAGCAGCACCGGGCTTCGCCCCAGGCCGAGCGCCAGCCGGATTGCAGCGCGGCCCGGCGTGGGGCTGAAGGCCTCGAGATCGACGCCATTCCGCAACACGGTCACGCGGCCGGCCTCCGCCCCCAGGGCCACCAGCCCGTCCCGCAGCCCTTCGCTGACCGCGACGAGCCCATCGGCGCCGGCGATGGCCCGGCGGATGGCCGGCCCGGCCAGGGCATGCGCCGGCAATTGGCTGACATCGGACCCGCGCGCCGTCAGCACCACCGGCTTGCCGAAGGCCTGGCCAAGACGCATCGCCACCACGCCATCGGGATAGAGGTAGTGGCCATCGATCAGGTCGAAGGCGAAGCCCTGCGCCAGCAGCCGCCGCAGCGCCGCGCGGGCGGCCAGGAACAGGCCGGCCGGGGCGGTCGCCAGGCCCAGCCCCGGCACGGCGAGAAAGCGTGGATGCAGGACCGTCAGCCCATGGCGCTGTTCGGTGGCCGGCACCTCGCGCCAGGGCCACCAGGGCACCGGCGCCAGCACCGTGCTGGTGGCCTCACCGCCCGCGACCAGGTGGCGCAGGCGGTTTTCGACGAAGACGCCATGGTTGGGTTGCGCCGGGTTGGGGAACAGGGTGCTGAAGGTCAGCAGCCGGATGGGATCGCCGGTGACGCCGGCCAACGGGGCCGCGGGGGGGGGTCGGGATTGGGACTTGCATCACTGTCTTCCCGCATCGCGAAGGGGGACCAGCCCGCCCGGTCCGGGAAGGCGACCCACCAGGCCAGCCAGGCGATCCCGGCCAGCATGGCCAGGAAGTAGAGCGAATCCATCGGCCCTCTCCTTGTGCTGCCAGCGCTTGTCCCGCCACCCCGGGCGCGCGGCGGCGTGCTGCGGTGCCACCGCACGCTGGGCGAGGCCATGCGCGGCGGCCACCACCACCAGCAGCGTCCAGTAGAAATCCCAGTAGGACAGCGACAGGAAGCTGCCGCTGACGAGGTAGGCGACGATCGCCACCTGCCCCATGCGGCCGAGATCCTCCGCCCAGCGCAGCGCCGGCCGGTCTCGGCCAAGCCGCATGAGCCGGCTGGGCGAGGCGAAGCCGGCGACGCTCAGCCCGACCCACAGGAGGAAGGTGGGAAAACCGTGCTCGCCCAGCGTCTCGAACCAGATGGAATGCACCGCCCTGGCCGGGCCGCCCGGCGCCACACGGTCCACCACGGCGCGATTGTAGGGGCCGGTGAAGCCGGCGCCGACCAGCGGGCGATCCAGGGCCAGTTGCAGGGAGATGCCCCACAGCACCAGGCGCTCGGAGGCGCTTTCATCCTGCGACGGCACGCCGATGGTGTTCATCCGGTCCATCCAGCCGGAGGGCATGAAGGCGATGGCGCCGGCCAGTGCCGCCGCCAGCACCAGCGCCGAGGCAAGCTTCCGGGTACTGCGCAGCCACAGCACGAAGGTCACCGCCAGCAGCCCCAGCAGCGCACCGCGGGAATAGCTGGCGATGGTGGCGAGCAGCGTCAGCGCCATGGCCACCACCAGCCCGGCGCGCACCACCGCATGCGCCGATTGCAGCCGCAGAAAATTCATCAGCGGCAGCGTCACCAGCATGGCCGCGGCCAGGTGGTTGTTGTCCGCGATCATGGTCTGGTCCGGCCCCCAGACGCGGTAGTTGCCGCCGGTCAGCAGCGCGAAGATGCCGCCGCGCACGCCGAAATACCCGATCGACAGCACCATCACCCAGACCAGAGCCTGGATGCGCCGCCGGTCCGTCAGCATCGAGGCCGTGACCAGCAGCCCGAGCAGCACCTTGATGGCGCGTTCCCACTTCGCCCAGGCCTCGGCGGGGTTGCCCAGTGCCAGTACCGTGGTGGCGGTGAAGGCCAGCATCAGCGCCAGCAGCAGCAGCGTCACCGCGTTCCAGGCCGGGCGTCGCAGTTCGCCGGCCAGGACGCAGCCCAGCAGCGTCACCAGGAAGACCGCCATCGCCCAGGGCTGTTCCCCCGCCACGCCCCAGACCAGCCGGTGCGGGTTCATGAAGGAGATCCAGGACCACAGCAGGACGCCGACGAAGGGGCGCACGAGCGCCAGCCCGAGCAGCCCCAGCATGGTCGCGGCGAAGGCGGCGTCGCGCATGGCTCAGCGCAGTTCCCGCGCCAACTGTTCAGCGGCGGCGCGTTCGCCGAAAGGGGCCGGGCTGGCGAGGGCCGGCCCGAGCAACGCCAGCGCCTCCGCCCGCGCGCCAGTCGCCCGCAAGGCGGTGGCGAGACGGAAGCTGGTCCCGGGATCGGAGCCTCCGGCCAGGGCCAGGCGCAGCAGCGGCACGGCCAGCGCGGCCTGGTCGCTGCGGGCGAGGATCCAGCCCAGCGTATCCGCGGTATCCGAGTTGGGAGACAGGAAGTACGCCCGCTGCGCCAGCGCCAGGGCGCGCGCGCCCTGCCCCGGCTGCTCACCGCGCAACCAGGCGAGGTTGTTCAGTGCCACCGCATCGCCCGGCTGCCGCGCCACCAGGGCTTCCAGCCCGCGTGCGGCGTCCTCGGTGCGGCCCGCTTCAAGGTCGAGCTGCGACAGCGCCAGCTGCGCGGCGTCATCCTCCGGGTGGGTGCCGAGCCAGCCGCGCAGCAGCGTGGCCGCCTGGTCGGGCTTGCCGGCGAGGCGCCAGGCATCGGCCTCCCGCAGCACCAGCATTGCGGACGGCGCCTC
>CANJXD010000246.1 GCA_947478535.1 Acetobacteraceae bacterium | reverse complement strand
GCAGCAGGATGATCGGGATGGGGATGCCGATCAGCCACAGCAGAATGCCCTTCATGTCACGCCTCCGGTGCGAGTCCGGAGGAGAAACGCCGGATCAGGCGGCGCGTTTCACCGGCTTCGTGATCCGCTGGAACCGGGCAAGGCCGGCCAGGCGCCGGTCGAGGAAGGCGGCGGTGCGCGGCGACCCTTCCTCCCCGTCGCCCAGCCAGAAGGCCAGCGTCGCGCCATAGATGCCGGCCAGCGTCGCCCGGCGCGTGTACCAGGAGAAATCGGCGGAGGTATCGCCGGCCGCGGCCCAGATGGCATCCGCCGTGCGCGCCACGGTCCGCAGCGCGGAGGGCGCGTTCCAGGGCAGCGCCTGGTGGCCCAGGGCGAGGCGGATGGCTTCGCGGTGGGGTTCCGCCTGTTCCAGGCGCAGCAGGATCAGGCGGCGGATGCGGCCCGGGATCTTCATCGGTGAGAGGTCTTCGGCGGTGGCGGCGGCCTCCATCTCCCGGTCCGCGAGGTCGCACCACGCCTCGATCGCCTCAACGGGGCCACGGGGGAACAGCCAGTCCTGCTCCAGGGCGTCCCGGTCCAGGTCCCGCAGACCGGCGCCGAGGGCGGCGCGGGTCCAGCCGAGGGCGGGGACATGGGCCAGGGCGGCGCGGAGGGCGCTGTCCCGTTCCTCGCTGCGTTCGATCATCGGGCGTCTCCTTCTTCCGACCGGGGCGCCGGGCGTGCGGCGGCGCGGGACAGTTCCTCGGTGAAGCCAAGCAGGGACAGGTCCGGCATCCGCATGGGGTAAAGCAGGCCGTCCAGGTGGTCCGCCTCATGCTGCATGACGCGGGCGGCGAGGCCCGCGGCCTCCCCTTCCATCAGGCTGCCTTCGATATCGTAGCCGCGGAATCGGATTCGCCGGGCGCGCGGGACGCTGCCGCGCAGGCCCGGGATGGAGAGGCAGCCTTCCCAGGCTTCCTCCATCTCCTCCCCCCCCGCTTCCAGTTCGGGGTTGATGATGGCGAGCACATTGCCGGCACCGCCGCGCCAGACGAACAGCCGCAGGCCGACATGGACCTGCGGTGCGGCGAGGCCGATCCCCTGCGCGTCCTCCATGGTTTCCGCCATATCGGCCACGAGTCGGCGGATTTCGGGCGCGGTGGGGTCTTCCACCGGCAGAGCGGGGCGGATGAGGACGGGGTGGCCCATGCGGGCGATCTTGAGGAGGGCCATGGCGACGATTTATCCGGGACCGGGTGGGAAAGACGGCAGACGCGGGACGAAAGCTAAGGTAATGCGTCTTGCCGCCGCAGACAGGGTCTTTCGCGTTCGGGGCGGCTTATGCTAAGGCAGCGCCCATCGCGTTGACCGGTCCGGGGCTTGCCCTTCTGGGGAAGTCTGGGACCGTCCAGCGCGCATCCGCGTTTCTTCCGATCAATTCCTTCCGAATCAGGAGGTTCCACCGCGTGCAGGTCGTCGTCCGCGACAATAACATCGACCAGGCCCTGAAGGCGCTGAAGAAGAAGCTCCAGCGTGAGGGCGTGTTCCGTGAAATGAAACTCCGCCGTCATTATGAAAAGCCCTCCGAGCGCCGTGCGCGTGAGGCGGCGGAAGCCGTCCGCCGCGCCCGCAAGGTGGAGCGCAAGCGCCTGGAGCGCGAGGGCTTCTGAGCCCTGTCCGTCCCGGCGCCCCTACAGGGCCGGGACGGAAGACTGCCTCGGCAGGAGAATGCGTAAGCGGCGCGGAGGGGACCCCTCCGCGGTCCGCTTTTTTGTGTTTTTTGGTCCGGTGGCTCAGCCAGGGTCGAGCGCCTTGCCGTAGCGGTCCAGCACCGCCGCGACCTGCGACAGCATTTCGCCAAGCGGGACCGGCGGTGCGACAGGGGCCAGGACTGACGCCGCCCGGTCGAAGACGGCGATGCAGCGCGCCGAAGGGTCAAAGCGCGAGGGGTAGAGAATTCCGCCCGGGCTTGCGGGGTGCGCCTGCAAAGCATCCGCCCAGGCGCCGCAGAGATCATAGGGCGCGGCCAGAATCCGCGCATCGAGGCCGAGGCGCGAGAGGCCCGGGCCGGTGAGGTCCACCAGGTCGATGGGCGCCGAGAGGGCGAGCGTGGAGACGCCGCGGGCCTCGATTTCCGACAGGCTGACCAGGGGTCGCCGCGGGTTACGGAGCACCGTTTCCGCGAAGGCGCCGGCGAAATCCGTGGCGGCGTAAAGCGTGCCGAAGCGGCCAGCGAGGCTATCGAAGCGCCCGGCCGGCGGGCGGCCCGGGCCGCCGGACCAGGGCAGCGGGCCGTGATGCAGGCGATGGATGCGCCAGACCGGCCCGGCCCAGCGAGTGAGCGGCAGCGGGCGCGCGGCGAGGCCGGCCGGGGGTGGCGGCAGCGGTGCCGGTGGCGGGCGCATCAGGCGAAGGAATCGGCGGCCCTGGCGGCGAGAAGCCGGTGGATCGGCGCCGCATCCCCTTCCCGCAGCAAGGCGAGCGGCGCGCGGCCGGCCAGGGCTTCCTCCTCCGCCAGCAGGAAGGCGAGGACGGACCAGCCGGAAGCATCCGTCATGGCCGCGAGGATGGGAGCCAGACCGGGCAGCACCTCCCCTTCCCGGAACTGGACGGCGGGGTAATGCCAATCCGAGCGGATGCGGAGCGCGAGCAGCTTGCCCGTGGCGCGGCGCTTATCGACGGCGGCGCGGCTGATGCCGAGAAGGCGGCCCACCACCTCCGCCGAGAGCAGGCCGCCAGCCTGTTCGGTGAGGCGGGCCTTGATCTCGGCACCGCGGGCGATGGCGCCGGCCAGGGGATCCAACTGACGAAGCGCGTCCGAGGCCGCCTGATCCGCGGTGGCGCGGGCCAGGGTGCCGGTATCCGTGGAGGCGGCGAGCGCGGCGACGAGGGATTCGGGGGAGGATTCGCGGGCCATGCGCTCGACCGCCACCAAGGCGCGCTGGCGGAAGGCGTCGCGGAGGAGGTCGGGGGTGGACATGGGGCGGAGACCGGGGGTGGTTGCGGTGGTGTAGATTGGGGGCTGGCGAGAGCAGGTCAATGAAAAACAGATCAAGCCAAAAAGGCTGGGTGCAACCACGCAGGGCGCGAGGGCTTCTGAGTCCTGTCCAGCCCGTCGCCCCTACTGGGCCGGGACCCGACCGCCCACTTCGTGTCGTAAGCGGACCTCAGGAATCACCCCCCACCCTTGCCCCCTCCCCCACCCCTCGCCTCTACTCCCCCCCAGGCAAGGCTGAGGCTCCCCCCATGGACGGCACCCCGATCGACCACGAGCAATCCCTCATGGCCCGCGCCCGGCGCGTGCTGCCGGGCGGGACCTTCGGGAATTTCGCCCCCGACATCATCCTCCGCGAAGGCCGTGGCGGGCGGGTGTGGGATGTCTCGGGGCGGGAGTATGTGGATTTTCTGCTGGGGTCCGGGCCGATGTTCATCGGGCATGGGCATCCGGAAGTGCTGGATGCGGTCCGGGACCAGCTCGGGCGGGGGACCACCTTCTTCGCCAACAACGAAGCCGGCATCGCACTCGCCGAGGCGATCGTCGAGGCGCTGCCCTGCGCGGAGCAGATCCGCTTCACGGGATCGGGCACGGAGGCGGATCTCTATGCCATGCGCCTCGCCCGCGCCTATCGCGGCCGCGACCGCATCCTGAAATTCGAGGGCGGCTACCATGGGATGAGCGACTACGGGCTCATGTCCCTCGCCCCGAAGGTGCTGGCGAATTTTCCGCAGGCCGTGCCGGATTCCGCCGGCATCCCGAAATCGGTGCGGGAGGAGGTGCTCGTCGCCCCCTTCAATGACCTCGATGCCGTGACCAGGCTGGTGGAGGCGCATCATGAGGAGCTCGCCGGGATCATCGTGGAGCCGCTGCAACGGCTGATCCCGCCGGCGCCGGGGTTTCTCGAGGGGTTACGGGCGCTCTGCACGAAGTTCGGCATCGTGCTGATCTTCGACGAGGTCGTGACGGGGTTTCGCTTCGCCTATGGCGGGGCGCAATCCTATTACGGCGTGACGCCCGATCTCTGCACGGTGGGCAAGGTGATCGGCGGCGGGTTTCCGCTGGCCGCGGTGGCGGGGCGAGCGGACATCATGGCGCATTTCGACCGTGCGCTGGTCGGCGATGACGGGTTCCTGATGCAGGTGGGCACGCTGTCCGGCAACCCGGTGGCCGCCGTGGCGGGGCTGAAGACGCTGGAGATTCTCCGCCGGCCCGGCGCCTATGAACGGGTGTTCGAGACGGGGCGGGCGCTGATGGCCGGGCTGGCGGGGCTCGCCGCGGAGGCGGGGGTGCCGGCGCAGGTGGTGGGCGAGCCGCCGCTGTTCGACCTGGTCTTCGCCGAGGGGCCGCTGCCGGATTACCGGGCCGTGCTGCGGGGCGATCGCGCCGTGCAAGGGCATGTGAACCGCGCGCTGCGGGCGGGCGGCATCCTGAAGGGGGAGAGCAAGTACTACATCTCCCTCGCGCATGAGGCGCGGGACGTGGCGCAGACGCTGGAGGCGTTTGCCGGGGCGATGCGGAGCCTGCCGCGGGCGTAGCGGCGGAGGTTGCGCGGCCCCCACCCGGCCGCTGCGCGGCCACCCTCCCCCGCTAGCGCAGGAGAGGGTTTATCGGCGCGCATCCTCCAAAACCATCCGGGCGCCCTTCTCGGCGATCATGATGGTCGGCGTGTTGGTGTTGCCGGAAGTGATGGTGGGCATCACGGAGGCGTCGATGACGCGCAGGCGCTCCAGGCCGATAACGCGGAGACGCTCATCCACCACCGCCATCGGGTCGGATGGCAGGCCCATCTTCGCGGTGCCGACGGGGTGGAAGATCGTCGTGCCGATATCGCCGGCGGCCTTGGCGAGGGAAGCGCTGTCATCGCCGACACCGGGGCCGGGGAGGAATTCCTCCGGCCGGAAGGGGGCGAGGGCCGGCTGGCGCATCAGGCGGCGCGTCACGCGGATGGCATCGGCGGCAACCTGGCGGTCCGCCTCGGTCGAGAGATAGCCGGGCGCGATCAGGGGCTTGGCCGCCGCGTCGGCTTCCCGCAGCCGGACCGTACCGCGGGAGGTGGGGCGCAGGTTGCAGGCGGAGACCGTGATGGCGGGGAAGCGGTGCAGCGGCGTGCCGAAACGGTCGAGCGAGAGCGGCTGGACGTGGAACTGGATGTTCGCGCGCTCCTGCTCCGGCGATGAACGGGTAAAAATGCCGAGCTGGGAGGGTGCCATGGTCAGCGGGCCGCGCTGGAACAGGGCGTATTCCAGCCCCATCCAGGCCCGGCGAGCGAGGTTGTGGTAGGTCTCGTTCAGGGTGCGGGCGCCGGTTACCTTGTAGATGGCGCGCTGTTGCAGATGGTCCTGCAGGTTGCGGCCGACGCCGGGCCTGTCCAGCACCATCGGGATGCCGAGGGGGTCGAGCCACTCGGCGGGGCCGATGCCGGAGAGCTGCAGCAACTGCGTCGAGCCGAGGGAGCCGGCGGCGAGGATGACCTCGCCACGGGCCTTGGCCTCGATCACCTGGCCGTGCTGGCGGAAGCGGATGCCGGTGGCCCTCGTGCCTTCGAACAGCACCCGTTCGGCGAGGACGCCGGTCTCCACGCGCAAATTCGAACGGTGGAGCACGGGCTTGAGGAAGCCGCGCGCGGCGGACCAGCGGATGCCGCGCTTCTGGTTCACATGGAAATAGCCGACCCCCGTGTTGTCGCCGGTGTTGAAGTCGGGCGTGGGGGGGACGCCCATCTCGGTGGCGGCGCGGGCGACGCTGTCGAGGATATCCCAGCGCAGGCGTGGCTGCTCGACGCGCCATTCGCCGCTGGCGCCATGGTGCTCGGTCTCGCCGAGGAAGTGGTTGTCGAGCGCGCGGAAGACGGGGCGGACATCATCCCAGCCCCAGCCCGTCAGGCCGAGTTGGCGCCAATGGTCATAGTCCTGCGCCTGGCCGCGCATGGAGATCATGGCGTTGATCGCGGAGGACCCGCCGAGGACCTTGCCGCGGGGATAGGCGAGCGAGCGGCCATTGAGGCCCGGTTCGGCCTCGGTCTGGAACATCCAGTCGGAACGCGGATTGCCGATGGCGAACAGATAGCCGACGGGGATGTGGAACCAGATCCAGTTGTCCCGCCCGCCGGCTTCCAGCAGCAGCACGCGGTTGGAGGGGTTCGCGGAGAGGCGATTCGCCAGGACGCAGCCGGCGGAACCGGCGCCGACGATGATGTAATCGTACTCGCCATCCAGGGTCATGCGCGTGGTTCCCGGTGGAAGGCTTGGGGGAGGCGGCGTGGCCCCCTCCCCCGGGCAGTGCCTACTTCTGCAGGCTCTGCACGATCTGCTGCGTGACCTTCTTCGCGTCGCCGAACAGCATCATGGTGTTCGGGCGGAAGAACAGCTCATTCTCCACGCCGGCGTAGCCGCTGGCCATGCCGCGCTTGACGAAGAACACGGTCTTGGCGCGCTCCACGTCGAGGATCGGCATGCCGTAGATGGCGGAGGTCTTGTCGGTCTTGGCGGCGGGGTTCGTCACGTCATTCGCGCCGATGACATAGGCGACGTCGGCATCGGCGAATTCGGCGTTGATCTCCTCCAACTCATGCACCTCGTCATAGGGGACGTTGGCTTCGGCCAGCAGGACGTTCATGTGGCCGGGCATGCGGCCCGCGACGGGGTGGATGGCGTAGGAGATCTCGGCGCCTTCCTTCTTCAGCAGGTCGGCCATTTCGCGGACTACCTGCTGCGCCTGGGCCACCGCCATGCCGTAGCCCGGCACGATGATGATCTTCTGCGCGTTCTTCATGATGTAGGCGGCGTCCTCGGGCGAGCCCGCCTTCACCGGGGCGCGGTCCGCATTACCCGCACCCGGGCCGGCCGCAACGCCACCATCATTGCCGAAGCCGCCGAGCAGCACGTTGATGATGCTGCGGTTCATGCCCTTGCACATGATGTAGGACAGGATCGCACCCGAAGCGCCAACCAGCGCGCCGGTGACGATCAGCAGCAGGTTGCCGATGGTGAAGCCGATGCCCGCCGCCGCCCAGCCGGAATAGCTGTTCAGCATCGAGACGACGACCGGCATGTCCGCGCCGCCGATCGGGATGATCAGCAGGAAGCCGAGCGCGAAGGACAGGATGGCGATCAGCCAGAACAGCACCTGGTTGCCGGTGATGACGAAGAGGATGACCAGCAGCAGCAGCAGCCCGCCCAGCGCCGCGTTCAGCTTGTGCTGGCCGTTGAAGGTGATGGGCGAGCCGGACATGCGGCCATCGAGCTTCGCGAAGGCGATCACCGAGCCGGAGAAGGTGACGGCGCCGATGGCGAGGCCGAGCGACATCTCCACCAGCGAGGCGGCCTTGATGTTGCCGACCGTGCCGATGCCGAAGCTGTCCGGCGCATAGAAAGCCGCCGCCGCCACGAAGACCGCCGCGAGACCGACCAGGGAGTGGAAGGCCGCGACCAGCTGGGGCAGCGACGTCATCTGGATGCGCTGGGCGAGCACGGCGCCGATGGTGCCACCGATGGCGAGGCCCGCCAGCACGATGCCGATGCCGCCGAGACCCATGCCGGGCTTCAGCAGCGTCGCGACGATCGCGATGCCCATGCCGACCATGCCGAACAGGTTGCCCTGCCGGCTGCTCTCGGGGTTCGAAAGGCCCCGCAGCGCGAGGATGAACAGGACGGACGCGACCAGATAGGCCAGCGTCGAGAGGGTCTGTGCCATCGCGTCAGCTCCCCTTCTTCTTGAACATGGCGAGCATTCGGCGCGTGACCATGAAGCCGCCGAAGATGTTCACCGCGGCCAGCGTCACCGCCAGGAAGCCGAAGACCTTGGCGGCGGTGCTGTCCGACAGCCCCGTCGCCAGGATGGCGCCGACGACGATGACGGAGGAGATGGCGTTGGTGACGCCCATCAGCGGCGAATGCAGCGCCGGCGTCACGTTCCAGACGACGTGGTAGCCGACGAAGCAGGCGAGCAGGAAGATGGTCAGCAACAGCAGGAAGGGTTCGACGGCCGCAGCCGCGGGGGCGGCAGCCTCGGCCATGGCGCGGGCCTGTTCGGCCAGCCGCAGCGCCTGCTGCGCCAGCGCCTGGGCCTGGTTGGCGATATCGGTCGGATTCATGGGTGCGCTCCTCAGGCCGAGGCCAGAGAGGGATGGACCACGGCGCCGGCGCGGGTCAGCGTGACGCCCTTCACGATGTCATCGTC
>CANJXD010000245.1 GCA_947478535.1 Acetobacteraceae bacterium | reverse complement strand
ATCGCCTCCGCGAAAGGACGGTCCGCGCCGCCCTGGGCGCTGACACAATCGGCGGTCCAGGACTGCCCATCGCGCAACTGCCAGGTGACGCGGGCGGGACGGTCATCCGGCCAGGGCTGGATCGCGGGGTGCAAGGCGAGGCTGGTGCGCCCGCGCAGAGCGGCGATGCGGGAATCGGTGATGGCATCGGCGGAGAAGGCCGCCTGCCCGCCGGTGCCGAGCACGGCCGTGGCCGCCGCCACATGGGGCATGGAGAAGCGCGCGGCGAGGTCCGTCGTCGGCGTCGTCGTCGTCAGCAGCAGGCCGCGCGGGTGGGTTTCGACCGTGATGGAATCGATCGCCTCCGCCGCCATGCCCGCCGCGCGCAGCCGATCATGCAAGCTGAGCGACGCCTCGACGGCGGAGTGCGTGTATTGGCAGCAGGCGAAAATCTTGTGATAGCCATCCGCCACGGCCCAGGCCTCGCCGAGCCCCTCCGTCAGCGCGGACGGCACGCAGCCCGTGCCGAAGGCGCCGGTGAAGACATCATGCGGGCCTTCCGGGATGCCGCCGATGCCGCGCGCCGCCCAGTCCACCGCGCGCATGCCGATCCAGGCGCCGGCGGAGGTCCAGGCATTGCGCACCATCACGCCTTCCACCGCATGGTTGAACGGCCCGGCGAAGGTCATGCTCGCCGCGCCCGTCACCGCCGCCACCAGTGTCGGCCCGTCGCAGCCGCGCGCGAGGCCGGACGCCGCCGCCGCGCCGATGGTGACGAAGGCGGCGTGCGGATGCACCGTCATCACCGCGAAGGGAAAGGCCTTGGCCATCCGCGCTGCGATCTCGTAGCCCAGCGCCAGGCAGCCCAGCAGCCGAGCCACCGGCAGGTCCGCAGCCTCGGCCTCCGCGAGCAGCGCCGGCAGCACATAGGCGCCGCCATGGCAGGGCGCGTTGCGGAAGCCCTCATCCAGTTCGCACCAGGTCGCGGCCATGCCGTTCGCTGCCGCCACCGTGTAGCGGTCACCCCGCTTCCCGCCGCGCGCAAGCACCGTGGCCTCCGCGGTGGGCGAGGAGCTTCTCAGCAAGTCGTCCTGCGCGTCCCGCACCGTCGCTTCCTGCGTCGCGGCAAGCATGGCGCCGATATCGTCGGCGAGGATCAGCGCCGCGCGCCGGCGGATCGGCGTCGGCAGGTCACGCGACGCCGCCTCCGCCGCCCAGTGCAGCAGCGCCGTCACGCCCCGCCCGGCTTCATCCCGCTGCGAAGGATCCGCGATACCCTTGCTCATCGCCGCGCCCCCTGGTCTGGCGCGAAAGGATCAGCCTCGCGCCATTGACTGTCAACAATCGGCAGAACTGAGCCGGCCACGCAGGATCTTGCCCATGGCATTGCGTGGCAACTCGCTGACGAAGCGCACTTCCTTCGGCGATTTGTAGCGGGACAGCTTTTCCCGGCACATCGCGATCAGCGTCTCCGCCTCCACCCGCATGCCCTGGCGCAGCACCACGAAGGCCGTCACCGCCTCGCCCCAATAGGGGTGCGGCACGCCGGCGACGGCGCAGGCCGCCACCGCCTCATGCCGCGCGATGATGTCCTCCAGCTCCCGCGGGTAGATGTTCTCCCCGCCGGAGATGATCATGTCGCCCTTGCGGGCCAGCAGATAGAGGTAGCCTTCCTCGTCGATGCGGCCGATGTCGCCGGTGACGTACCAATCCCCTCGCATCACCCGCCGCGTTTCCTCCGGCAGGTTGAGGTAGCCCGCGAACAGATACGGGGACGCGACCGCGATCTCCCCGGCCTCGCCCGGCTGTACCGGCTCGCCCTCCGGCGTCAGGGGCTGCACGCGCGTCAGCGGCATCGGCAGCCCGGCGCAGTCGATCTTGCGAAGCTGGTCGCGTGGCCGCAGGCAAGTGACGATGCCGCCCTCGGTCGAGCCGTAGCGCTCGTAAAGCCGGCCCTCCCCGAAGAAGTCCACCATCCTTTCCTTCACCGCCTGGCTGAGCGGCGAGGTGCCGGACATCACGGCCTTCAGCGAGTCCATGCGGTAGCGCTTCGCGCCGTCGCCCATTTCGAGGATGGCCGCGAAATGGGAGGGGATCATGTAGGTGCTGGTGGCGGCGAAATCCTCGATCGCGCGCAGCAGTTCCTCGACGGAGAATTTCTGCATCAGCCGCACGCTGGCGCCGAACAGCAGGGGCGTCAGCGTCGCCAGCAGACCCGCGCCGTGGAACAGCGGGGTGATGGCAACGGCGCGGTCGTCGGGCGAATAGCAGCCATGTTCCGCCGCCGTCGCCAGCGCGGCCAGCACGCGGCCACGATGCGTGAGCTGCACGCCCTTCGGCCGGCCGGTGGAGCCCGAGGTGTAGGGGATGCAGAAGATATCGGTCTCGTCCACCGCCACCGCGCAGGGCGCATCCGCGGCGTCGGCCAGCAGCGCCTCGTAGCGCGGGCCGAAGGGGATGATGTGGCGCACGCGGTCGCCGGCATGGGCGCGCACCAGCGGCTCCAGCTCCGGGTCCACGAACAGCGCCTGGGCGTCGGTATCCTCGACGATGAAGGCGATCTCCGGCCCCGAGGCCGCCGGGCCGATGGTGGTGACGGCAAGCCCGGCGGAGGAGCCGCCACAGACCACTTCGATGTATTCCAGCCGGTTCATCGCGACGATGCCGATGCGCTGGCCCGGCGGGATGCCGAGCCCGGCATGCACCAGGTTGGCGAAGCGGTTGATGCGGCTGGCAAGGCTGGCGAAGCTCATCGCCTGGTCACCCACCAGCAGCGCGGCCTTGCCGGGATTGCGGGCGGCGGCGGCCCTGATGCCATCCGCGTGGATGGTGCCGCGTGACATGCCGGCGCGCACGCTGCCCGAGCGGAAAATCACCGTGCCATCTCCTCTCGTGCGCCAGCCCGAGCCCTGGTCGTTGCAGCCATCCCGGCAATATGTCAACAGTCAGCAGCCATACCCAACAACCCCGCGCACGCCGCCATGGCCCCGCCGGGTTCGTTGTCAGCGCGGAGGGAAATGATGTCCGGCCCCCAATACGAATTCGACGCCACGAAAACGAAGCTCGGCTACGGCGCCATCGATATCGTCGTGAACATGTACACGCCGGAAGTCATCGGCCAGGGCCGCCTGCCGACGGACAACAACTTCCGTGACAAGGTCCGCATGGAAGGCAAGCACCGCAGCGGCCTGACGCATGAGCAATACATCGAGAAGATGGACCGCGCGGGCATCGAGCGATCCCTCCTCATCGCCTTTCGCTGCGGCGACCGGCGCATGACCACCTCCTGCGAGATCCCGTACGAGATGGTGCATGAGGCCGTGCGAAAATACCCGCATCGCTACTCAGGCCTCGCCGGTATCGACCCGTTCCGCGGCATCGCCGGGCTGAAGGAGCTGGACTATGCCGTGAAGGAACTCGGCTTCGTGGGCGCGCACCTGTATCCGCACTGGTTCGGCCAGGCGCCGGATGCGGCGATCTACTACCCCTACTACGCCCGCTGCGCCGAACTCGGCATCCCCATCATGATGCAGGTCGGCCACTGCCTGCTCTACCGGTCCGATGTCCGGCTCGCCACCGTCGCCAAGCCCATCACGCTCGACCGCGTGGCGATCGACTTCCCGGAGCTGACGATCATCGGCATCCACCTCGGCTACCCCTGGACGGAGGAGATGATCGCGGTGTGCCAGAAGCACCCGAACGTCTTCATGGCCGGCGATGCCTATGCACCGAAGCACTGGGGGGCGAACGTCAACCACTACATCAACACCTACGGCCAGGATAAATTCCTGTTCGGCACGGATTGGTGGGTGATCGACCCCGAGCGTGCGATGAACGACATCGAGGAACTGAACTTCCGCCCGCATGCCCAGCGGAAGATGCTGCGGGACAATGCGCTGAAGGTGTTCAACCTGCCGGGGTGAAACCGGTGGCCCGGGGGAGGCGTGGCCTCCCCCGTTCCCCCACCACCAGGGCCGAGCCGGCCCTGGACCGGCGTCAGGGGGTGTGCGTGCCCAGGGCCTCGCGGACCGCGGCGTGGCTGGCCTCGACGATGGCCCAGGCGGTGGCGGATGCGGCGGCGGCGTCGCGGGCAATTATCTGCTCCAGCATCCGCGCGCCGGCCAGCGCCGTCTCTCGCCGCCGATCGGGCGTGAGGTGCGCGAGCGCGGCGTAGTGCTGGAAAGCCTGGCGCGTCATGCGGCCCATCGTCTCCTTGAGCCGCGCATTGCCGGCCTCAGAGATAATGAAGCGGCTCTTCACCTGGTTCGCGCGGGCGAAATCCTGCGGCAGCGTTGCCGCATCCTCCGCCAGCTTCAGCAGCACCGCCGTATGCCGCGCGCACTCGGCGCGCTGCGCGTCATCCGCCCGGCGGGTGAACAGCCGCACCGCCAATGCGTAGAGCGACGCCCGCATCTCGAACATCTCATCCAGCTGGGCGGCCGACAGGGCGAGCACGAAGGCGCCATGGCGCGGCCGCAACTCCACGAGTTCATCACGGGCGAGCATGGCAAGTGCTTCCCGCACCGGGCCACGGCTGGTGCCGAAGCGGAGCGCGATGGCGGCCTCGCTCAGCCTCGTTCCCGGCGGGAACTCCCCCCGCTCGATATCGAGGGCGAGTTCATCGGCGATGTGGCGGGGCAGGGTGGAAGGCAGCGGGGCAACACGCTTGACCATGGGAGTTTCCTGGCATGCGCCACGGTCGACAGTCAATCGCGATGCGCCACGCTACGCCGCGCCGACCGCAAGCTCGATCTTCGGGCCCATGAAGCCGACGGCTTCCACCTGCCGCGCCCCGGGCAACAGGGCCACGTCGTACAACGCGTCGATGGTGTGCTCGAAGCGCAGCCACTCCTCGACCCGGCCGGTCTCGGCATCCACGACCAGCAGGCCGCAGCGCGGCGCGGTATCCTTTGCCGCCAACTGCTCGCCCAGCCGCAATCCCTCGAAAGTCTGCTTCCCACGCGGCCGCGACAGCCTCCATCAAGGATCAGCGAAAACGCGCAGGGCGGTCTCGCAACCCGACCTTCGTGGCAATCGCTGAAGGTCATCGACGGCAGTTGATCGAAGAATACGGGCTGCCGGTGCGCGGATGCCGTACATCGCAGATCGCCCGAAAAGCTGACGCCTATCCAGGACGTGTCGACCGGGTCAGCTTGACGGCCGCCGGCCAAGCGGCGGATGATTCCGCCGCAAGCCCTGCTGGAGCCTCCCCATGCGCGCCTCCCGCCGATCTGTCATCCTCGCGGCGCCAGCGCTTGCATGGCGGCCTGCCGCTGCGCAGGCGCCAGGCTTCCCGAACCGCCCCGTCCGTATCGTCGTGCCCTTCACCCCGGGCGGCATCACCGACATCCTCGCCCGCGCGATGGCGGAGATGCTGACGCCGCGTCTCGGCCAGCCCGTCCTGATCGACAACCGGCCCGGCGCCGGCGGCAATGTTGGAGCGGAATTCGTCGCGCGCTCTGCGCCGGATGGCCACACGCTCATGGCGGTCGGCCCCTCCGTCATGGGTGTCGCCAAGGCACTCTACCCCCGACTCAATTACGACCCCGATGCTGACTTCACGCCCGTTGGCATGCTCGGCGCCCAATCCAACGTGCTGGTCACCAGCCCGAAGGCGCTGCCGGATCCCTCCCTGGCTGGGCTGCTGGCCGCGGCGCGGGCGCGACCGGGGGAGATTACCTATGCCTCGAACGGCATCGGCTCCCTCACGCACCTGACAGCCGAGCTCTTCGCCGCGGAGGCCAATATCCGGCTGGTCCACGTGCCCTATCGCGGCAGCGCGCAGGCGCTGTCGGACCTCGTTGGCGGGCAGGTGCACATGCTGTTCGACGCCATTGCAACCGCCGCGCCGCTGGTCCAGTCCGGCGCCATCCGCGCGGTCGGCGTCGCCGCGCGGGACCGATCGCCCGACCTGCCGGATGTCGCCTCGCTGGTGGAGGCGGGAATGCCGGGGATGGATGCGCCAACCTGGTTCGCCACCTTCGCGCCGGTCGGCACTCCCTCGCCCATCGTCGCACGACTGCGGGCCGAGTTCCTCGCGGCGCATGACAGCGCCGCGTATCGCGCCATCCTCCAGGCGCGCAACACCCAGCCCCTCGGCCTGACCGACGCGCCGATGGAACAGTTCCTGATCAATGAACGCGCGCGCTGGGCCAATGCGGTCCGGCGCAGCGGCGCCAAGGCGGAATGACGATGAAGGCCTCCCGTCGCGCCCTGCTGGCGCTTCCCCTCGCCGGCCTCGCGCTCCCTGCGCTGGCCTTCCCGACTCGGCCGCTCCGCGTCGTCATCGGCTTCGGGCCCGGCGGCCTGGCGGACATCATCCTCCGCACCGTCGCCGCGGCGCTGGCCGAATCGCTCGGCCAGCAGGTGGTGGTAGACAACCGCCCAGGCGCCGGTGGCGCGCTGGCGGCCCAGGCTGTCGCCTCTGCCCCGGCGGATGGCCATACACTGATCCTGTTCACCTCCGGCACGTCGATCAGCAAGGCGCTGTTCCGTACCCTGCCCTTCGATCCGATCGGCCAGTTCACGCCGGTGTCGTCCATGGCGTTCTTCGATGCGCTGGTGCTGGCGCCTGCAACCTCCCCTATTCGCACGCTGGCGGCGCTCAAGGACCGTGGCGCGCAGCCGCTGACCATCGCGACGCTGACCGCCGGCAGCACCCAGCACCTGACCGGGGAGATGTTCCGCCTCGCCTCCGGGCTCAACATCACGCTGGTGCCCTTTCGTACCAGCCCGGAGATCCTGACAGCGCTGCGGCGCGGCGATGTGGACCTGGCCATCGACAGCTACGGCGCCGCCGCCGGGGATCTGCGGGCCGGCGCGCTGCGCGTGCTGGCGAACACCGCCGCGCGGCGATCCCCCCTGCTGCCGGAGGTGCCGACCATCACCGAAAGCGGCTTCGCGGATTGTGTGATGGAAGGCTGGAACGCGATCTTCGCGCCGGCCGGCACGCCGCACGATGTTGTGGCAATGCTCAACCGGCAGATCCACGGCATCATCGCTCGCCCCGCCATACAGGCGCGTCTCCTGGAACTCGGGGTGGTGCCCAAGGCGAATGCACCAGAGGAGATGGCCGCGTTGTTCCGCGCGGATATCGCGCTATGGAACAGCGTCATCGACCGGGCGGGTATCGAGCGCCAGTAACCACCCGCCTGCCCACTGTGCCGTGAACAATCATCTCGCCCGGAACATTCATCAGGTGGTGGGGCGAGCGGATTGGGCGTGGGAACGGCTCCCGTAATGGTTGGGGGCGCTCGCGATGGCAAGCTCATGGATGATGCGGGCGCGGTGGTGTGGATTGCGAGGCTTGGGGTTGCGGTGGCGGGCTGGACCGGTGCGACGCTGCCCCGGAGTTCATACGACGAGGCGTGCCAGGCGTTCGAGGGCAAACCGCGGGATGGCCTGGTCGGGACAGGCGGTGGGCAGATGGACCATCACCCTGGTCTCCCGCGCGAGCACGCGTGTGGCGTGTTTCAGCCGGCGCAGCGACCACATGAGGGTCGTGTCCCGTGTGGTGGTGAAGGAGCGCCCCGGGCGGCCACCGCAGTGATCTTTGGTAGGGTTTGGGTTGTCCGGCCGTGCCTGACGCCATGGGAGACAGGGAAGGCGATATCTCCATCCCCCTCCTGAGCATTGCCGACGATGCCGGGGGTGAATGGCCGAGCCGGGCCAGGCGCGCGCTGATGGAGGTGTTCGGGCTGCGCAATGCCGTCGAGGGCAACGCGGAGGCCGGCGCCATGATGCTCGCCATGGAGGAACGGCCCTGGCCTGAGTGGCAGCGCGGCCAGGCCATGACCGCCTCCCGACTGGCGAGAGTGCTGGCACCCTTCGGCGTTCGCCCCCGATTCTATCGCATGGAGGGGCTGGGGAAGCCGACGAAGGGCTACCAACGCGACGACTTCGCCGAAGCCTGGGCGAAGTATCTTCCCCCCGCATCTCATCCTGTCTCGGCCAGAGGGGGGGGCCTCCGCGCCCCAGACTGGGAGCGCGCAGGCGGAAGATCCGGGGAACGTGACGCTTCGGCGCCACGGAATACCGGTGACGCGGGAGAATTACCTGTCTCTGTGCGCCGGGAGACCGGCAGGAGGTAGCGGATGAAAGAGCCGCACGTTGAAGGACTAGCCATCCACGACGACCCCGAGTCATGCGTTGTCACTCGCGAGGGTGCCGGCGAAGCGTTGACAGGGGCACCAGCGGGCTGGGTATT
>CANJXD010000244.1 GCA_947478535.1 Acetobacteraceae bacterium | reverse complement strand
TGCTGTTCCCCGGCCGTGGCCTGTGTGGGGAATTGGTGCTGGCGGATATCGGGCTGCCGGGGGCGGTGCTGGACGCCATCGCGCCGCGCGCCTGGCGCAACAATCCCGGTCTCTGGCACCTGCCGGTGCCGGGGGCGGAGGCGCATAAATACGCGCGCGGCCATGTCGCCGTGCTCGCCGGGCCTGGAATGACCGGCGCGGCCCGGCTGGTGGCGATGGCGGCCAGGCGCGCCGGGGCGGGGTTGCTGAGCCTCGCCGCGCCGGATGCGGCGACCGCGGCCGTGCTGCGCGGCGGGGAGCCCGGCGCGATGGTGACGGAGGATCGCGCCGGGCTGCTGGCGGATGCGCGGATCGGCGTCTGGGTGATCGGACCGGGGCTGGCACCGGATGCGGAGACGCGAGGCCGGGTGCGGGAGGCCGTCGCCGCCGGACGGCAGGTGGTGGCGGATGCCGGGGCGCTGCGGGCGGCGGCCGGCGATCCTGCCGCGCTGGCGGGCTGCGCGGTGGTGACGCCGCATGCGGGGGAATTCGCGGCCGTGTTCGGCCCACCGGGGGAGGATCGGCCTGCTTCCGTTCGGGCGGCGGCGCAGAAAACCGGGGCCGTCGTGCTGCTGAAGGGGCCGGATACGATCATCGCGGCGCCGGATGGGCGGCTCGTCATCAATGACAATGCGCCGGCCTGGCTCGCCACGGGCGGCACCGGGGATGTGCTGGCGGGGATGGTGGCGGGGCTGCTCGCCCAGGGAATGCCCCCCTTCGAGGCCGCCTGCGCGGCCTGCCACCTGCACGGGGAGGCTGCCCGAAAGGCGGGGCCGGGGATGCTGGCGGAGGACCTGCCGGGGGCACTGGGGATTATCCCCTCGGCAAGGCCGAAAGCGTAGCCTCGCAGGAAGGTTGCTCGACGCGCTGGAGGATATTCGGGCATGCTGGCTGAAACATGCGGAAAGGTTTCGTGATGCCGGATACCGTCTCAACGTCGGCAGCCGCCGCGCCGGGTCTGATCGACCGTGCGCTGCGCCGCGTGACGACGCTGTGGCGCGATATGGCGGCCTCCGTCAGCGGGGCGGAGGAGGACAGCTTCGCCACCCGCATGCGGGCCTGCCTCGATGCCCGTGGCGGCGAGGTTTCGGCCCGGTCCCGCGCGGCGGGGCTGGCGCAGGCCTATCTGGTGGCGGATGCGGCCGAGCGCGGGGAGTTTCTGCGTGCCCTGGCGGGCTTCGATTCGGATGCGGTGGCGGTGGCCGCGGCGTGGGAGAGGGTGGCCGCGGCGAAGGACCCGGCGGAGCGCGCCCGCGCCAAGGCCGGACTGCGCCGCGTGCTGGAACCGCCGCGCCTGAAGCTGCTGACGCAGTTCACCATCATCCCGGATGGCGTGAAGTTCCTGGTCGATCTCCGCACCGACCTCGTCGGGCTGATGGCCGATGACCCCATGCTCCAGGCGCTGGAGGCGGACCTCAAGGGCCTGCTGGCGAGCTGGTTCGACGTCGGCTTTCTCGAATTGCGGCGCATCGACTGGTCATCGCCGGCGGCGCTGCTGGAAAAGCTGGTGGGGTATGAGGCGGTGCACCGCATCCGCACCTGGCGGGATTTGAAGAACCGCCTCGATTCCGACCGCCGCTGCTACGCCTTTTTCCACCCCCGCATGCCGGATGAGCCGCTGATCTTCGTCGAGATCGCGCTGGTGAAGGGCATGGCGGACAGCGTGCAGGGCCTGCTGGACGAGAAGGCGCCGGTGCTGGACCCGCGGGAGGCGAATACGGCGGTGTTCTACTCCATCAACAACTGCCAGCGCGGGCTGGATGGCATCAGCTTCGGCAACTTCCTCATCAAGCGGGTGGTGGAGGTGCTGGGCGCCGAATTCGGCACGCTCGACTGCTTCGCGACGCTCTCCCCCATCCCTGGCTTCCGCCGCTGGCTGGAGACGACGCTGGCGGCCCCGGATGGCGCGCTGCTGACGGAGGAGGAAGCCAGCGCCCTCCGCACCGCCGCAACGCCCTCGGCAGAATCGCCGCCGCATGGCGTGCAGAGCGTGACGATCGCGGAGCCGGCCGCGGATACGCTGCGCCGCGTCCTGCAACGCCGCCCGCCGGGGCGGGAGGATGCGCTGGGCAAGGTGCTGGAGCCGATCCTCATGCGGGCCTGCGCCCGCTACCTCCTCGCGGAGAAGGGGCGGCGCAGCAACCGGGCGCTCGACCCCGTCGCGCATTTTCACCTGTCGAACGGCGCGCGCGTCGAACGCCTGAACTGGCGGGCCGATACTTCCGAGAAGGGCATTCGCGAGTCCTTCGGGCTGATGGTGAACTACCGCTACGATCCCGCGAAGATCGAGGACTACCACGAGGAGTATGCGGGGGAAGGCCGGCGCGCGGCCTCCACCGCGGTGCGGAAGCTCGCCCGAGGATTCGTGTAGGCGAATTGCTGCCCGCGTGGATTGAGCGCGGGCGCCGGGGCTGCGAGGATCGCGGCGACAACCTCCAGGACAGAGACGGTTGCAGGGGTGGAAAACGTGGGGCGTGCTTGCCGTGCCGGATTTCCGGCGCGTCTGGCTCGTCGGCCTGCTGGTCTCCGTGGCGCGGTGGCTGGAAATGCTGGTGATCGCGGTGGTCGTCTGGCAGCAGACCGCCTCCGGCCTTCTCGTCGCCACGATGATGCTGCTGCGGCTGCTGCCGATGGGGCTGTTCGGCGCGCTGCTCGGCGTGGCGGCGGATCGCGTGGAGCGGCGGTCCGTGCTGGTGGGCGTGCTGCTGATGCAGGCGGCGGTGGCGGGCGGGCTCGCCCTGCTCGCGATGGCCGGCGCGCTGGGGGTGGTCTCGCTTGGGCTCGGCTGCTTTCTCTCGGGCCTCGCCTGGGCGACCGACAATCCCGTGCGGCGGATGATGCTGGGCGAGATCGTCGGCGCGGCGCGGATGGCGCCGGCGATGTCCTTCGACGTCGTCGCCAACAATGCCAGCCGCATCGCCGGCCCGGTGGTGGGCGGCACCATCCTGGCGGCACTCGGCCCGGCGGCGGCCTTCGGGGTTTCGTTCCTGCTCTACGCCATCGGCATCTTCGCGGCACTCCGCGTCACCTGGCGCAGCCAGGCGGTGCGGCGAAACGGCTCTGTGCTGCTGGAGACGCTGCGAAGCTACCAGCTTGTCCTCGCCTCCCCGGGGATGCGCGGCATCCTGCTGGTGACGATCATCTTCAACCTGTTCGGCTGGCCGGCGGCGAGCATGGTGCCGGTGGTGGGGCAGGACAGCTTCGGCCTCGGCGCCGGCGGCGCGGGGCTGCTGACGAGCATGGACGGCGTCGGCGCGCTGATCGGGGCGATGCTGCTGGCCAGGCGGGCGCCGCCCGAATGGTTCCGGCGCGTCTATATCGGCGGCGCCGGGCTGTACTGCCTGATGATCGCGATCTTCGCCCTGTCACCCTCCGCCATCCCGGCGGGCACGGCGCTGGTGGCGATGGGCGTTGGCGGTGCCGGCTTCGCCACCATGCAGACGACGCTGGTCTATACCTCCACCCCGCCGGAACTCCGCAGCCGGGCGCTTGGCGTGCTGAGTGTCTGCGTCGGGCTCGGGCTGCTGGGCTTCCTGCAACTCGGGCTGCTGGCGAATTGGCTGGGACCGGCCAGGGCGACGGCCGTGGTGGGGGCGGAAGGGCTGGTGGCGCTGGTGGTGACCTGGCCGTGGTGGCGGGTGCGACGGGAAACCCGGTGAAGGCGCTGCCTTCCCCGGACCCCATCCGCCAGGGCCGTGACGGCCCTGGACCGTCGTCAGCGCAAAGGCACCGCCGCGACCGCATTGAACGGGCTGCCGTCGATCAGGCGGGTGCTCCAGGCGAGGTAGACGACACTGCGGCGGTCCTCGTCGATGAAGCGGTGCACGCGGGTTTCCTTGAAGAACAGGCTGGTGCTGCTTTCGAAGACCACCTCGCCACGCTCCCCACGGCGGGCACCGGGCAGGATTTCCACGGGGCCGGTCGCGGCGCAGGACAGCGCGAAGCGGGCGGGGTCCTCCGCCACGCCCAGCATCCCGGAAAGCCCGCCGGTGCGGGCCTGGCTGATCCAGCAGGAAACGCCGCGCACCTCCGGGTCATCGAACCGCTCCACCACCACGCGATGGCTGCGCGTCAGGCCGAGATTGGTGATGGCGGTGTTCACATGGCCGATTTCCCGAGTTTCCTGCGCCGCCAGGGGGGACGCCAGAAGGAAGGGAATTGCGAGGAGGAGGCGACGCATGACGACAATCCTTCTTCAATCGCCGAGCGCCACGCCTTCGCGGCGCGGATCGGCGGCGCCGAACAGGCCCTCCGGCGTGATGCGGATGGCGGTCAGGCCGGATTCGATGACCCTCGGATCAGGCCGCTGGCCGCGTGCCTCCAGCATCGGAGCCAGCGAAGCCGCCGCGGTGCCGGCTTCCAGTTCGAGGGCGGTGGTGCCGACGACGCCGATCCGCGGCAGGGCCAACGCCTCCGTGGGCGAGAGGTTCCAGTCCAGCATCGCGACGATGGATTGCGCGACATGGCCGATGATGCGCGCGCCCCCCGCCGAGCCCAGCGCCAGCACGGCGCGGCCGCCGGAATCGACGACGATGGTGGGGGACATGGAGGAGCGCGGGCGCTTGCCGGGCTCGACGCGGTTGGCGATCGGCCGGCCCTCGGCTTCCGGGGCGAAGCTGAAATCGGTCAGCTCATTGTTCAGCAGGAAGCCGCGGACGAAGATGCGGGCGCCCATCACGGCCTCGATCGTCGTGGTCATGGACACGGCATCGCCCCAACCATCGACGATGGTGATGTGGCTGGTCCCGGCCTCATAATCCTGGGCCTGCGGGGCGAGGCCGGCATCGCGCCAAGGCGGGTTGCCGGCGCGCGGCGGCGCCATGGCGCGGTTGCGGTCGATGAGCTGGGCGCGGGTGGTGAGGTAGGCGGGGTCGAGCAGGCCGCGCAGCGGGATCCGAACAAAATCCTCATCGGCCAGGAACAGGGCGCGGTCGGCGAAGGCAAGGCGGCTCGCCTCCCCGATCAGATGCGCGGCATCGAGGCTGTTGGGCGGGGTGCCGCGGAGGTCGAAATGCTCCAGCACGCCGAGGATCTGCCCGACCGCGATGCCGCCGGAACTCGGCGGGCCCATGCCGCACAGCCGATAGACGCGATAGGGCGCGCAGACGGCGTCGCGCCGGCGGGGCTGGTAGCCCGCGAGGTCCGCTTCCGTCATGCCGCCGGGGTTGCGGTGGGATTGCACGGCGGCGGCGATCTCCCGCGCGATCGGGCCACGATGCAGCGCATCCGCGCCCTCGCTGGCCACGGCGCGCAGGGTTTCCGCGAGGGCGGGGTTGCGGAGGAGTTGGCCGGGGGGAAGGGCGTTGCCCTCGGCATCGAAGAAATAGGCGCGCGCGCCGGGGTCTCGGCGCAGGCTTTCCGCATTGGCGGCGGCGGCGGCGGCCATGCGGGGGGGGATGGGGAAGCCCTGCTCGGCGAGGCGGATGGTGGGCTCCACCAAGCGGGCCCAGGGCAGCCGGCCATGTTCGCGATGCGCGGCTTCGAGCATCCGCAACAGGCCGGGCACGCCGACGCTGCGGCCGCCTTCCATCGCCTCGGCGAAGCCCATGGGCTGGCCATCGGGGCGGAGGAACAGGGCGGGGGTGGCGGCGGCGGGGGCGGTTTCACGGCCATCCCAGGTGGTGATGGCCTGGCCTTCACCATCGTAGTGCAGCAGCAGGCCGCCGCCGCCGATGCCGGCGGCCTGGGGTTCCGTCAGCGTCAGCATGATGGCGGCGGCGATCCCGGCATCGAGCGCGGAGCCGCCTTCGCGCAGGATGTCGAGTGCCGCCTGGGTGGCGGGCGGGCTGGCCGTGACCGCCATGTGCCGGCGCGCGGGCGCCTGGGCTAGTGCGGGAAGGGCGAGGAGGAGGAGGAGCAATGGCAGCAGGAAGCGGGGCATGGGACCTGTCTTCGATATCGGGGTAAGCTTAGGCATGCATCGCGATCCCTTGGAACGGCAGGCGAGTGAAGCGCGGGGCCGCCGGGCCGAAACCCGTGCCGCGGAGGCCCTGGCCGCCGAAGGCTTTGCCGAGATCGCCCGCCGGGTGCGGACCGGGGCGGGGGAGATCGACCTGATTGTTGAGCGCGACGGCTTGGTGGTGTTCGTGGAGGTGAAGGCGCGCGCCACGCTGGGCGAAGCCGCGGTCGCGCTTGGCGCCCGTCAGCGCGCGCGGTTGCTGGCCGCGGGTGGCGCCTGGCTCGCCGCCAATCCCGCTTTCGGCGCCGCCGGCGTCCGCTTCGACCTGCTGCTGGTCGATACGGCGGGCCGGGTACGCCGCATCCAGGATGTGATCCGCGAGTGGTAGCTGGCGGCCAGAAAAGCCCTCTCCCCAGCGGGGAGAGGGTTGGGAGAGGGGCGTTTCTAAAGCCCCATATTATCCAGCAACCTGACATCCCCCAGCTTCGCCGCCGCGAGCAAGCGCCCTGGCCCCCTGGTCCAAGGCTTCAGCGTCTCCGCGTCGACCAAGCTTAGATAGTCCGGCGCGAACCCGGCCGCGCGCAGGTTTTCGATCGTGCTGGCGAGTGTTGTCTCCGCCGGCGCGCCGTCACGGATGGCATCCAGCGCCTGGCGCATCAGGGTGGGCAGCAGCGGCGCGAGGGCGCGTTCGCTGGGCGAGAGGCGGATGTTGCGGGAGGACATGGCCAGGCCATCGGCGTCTCGGACCGTCTCATGCGGGATGATGCGAATCGGCAGGTCGAGGTCCGCCACCACGCGCTTCACCACCTGCAATTGCTGCCAGTCCTTTTCCCCGAACACCGCGGCATCCGCGCCGGTCTGGCTGAACAGCTTGGTGCAGACGGTGGCGACGCCGCGGAAATGGCCGGGGCGAGCGGTGCCTTCGAACCCTTCGGCGGGGCCGGAGACCTCGATGACGGTGGCGGCCCCAGGCGGATACATGGTGGCGACATCCGGCATCCAGACGAAATCCGCGCCGGTGGTGGCGAGCTTGCGGAGGTCCCCGCCATCATCGCGGGGGTAGCGGGAGAGGTCCTCGGTGGGCAGGAATTGCAGCGGATTGACGAAGATGGACACCGCCACCTCCTCCGCATGGCGCCGGGCTTCGCGCACCAAGGCGAGATGCCCGTCATGCAGGGCGCCCATGGTGGGGACAAGCGCAAGGCGGCGCCCCGCAGCGCGCCGCGCGGCGGTGGCGGCGCGCAGGGCGGCGAGGTCTCGGATGACCTGCATGGTGATGGCGGCTCCCGGCATTCTTGGCGGGAGAGGTGGAGGAGCGGCGCCGCCGGGGCAAGCCCGGCCGGCGCGGGTCAGAAGTTCCGCCCCGGCATGCGGTGGCGAAACGCCAGGGCTTCGGCGACGTGGGTGCGGGCGATGCGGGGGAGGGCCGCGAGGTCGGCGATGGTGCGGGCGACGCGCATGGCACGTACCTGGCCGCGGGTGGACAGGCGCAGGCGCGTGGCGGCGGTTTCCAGGAGGGTGATGGCCTCGGGCTCGGCGGTGGCTTGCAGGGTCTCCCACGGCGCCTCGGCATTGCAGCGGGCTGCACCTCGGGCGCGCTGGCGGTCCCGGGCGGCGAGGACGCGGGCGGCGACGACGGCGGTTTTCTCCCCGGCCGGTGCGCGGGCGAGTTCCGCAGGCGGCAGGGGCTGGATCTCGATGGTCAGGTCCATGCGGTCCAGCAGCGGGCCGGACAGGCGCATCTGGTAGTCCTGCCCACAGCCCGGCGCCTTGGCGCATTCGCGGCTGGCGTCACCGAGATACCCGCAGCGGCAGGGGTTCATCGCGGCGATGCACTGGAAGCGTGCGGGATAGGTCACATGCGCGTTGGCGCGACTGATGGTGGTGCGGCCGGTTTCCATGGGCTGGCGCAGGGCTTCCAGCGCCGCGCGCGGGAATTCTGGCCATTCGTCGAGGAACAGCACGCCGAGGTGGGCAAGGCTGATCTCCCCCGGCCGGGCACGATGACCGCCACCCACCAAGGCGGGGACGGAGGCGCTGTGATGTGGTTCCCGGAACGGGGGACGACGCAGCAGCTTGCCGTCCTGCAACATGCCGGCGACGGAATGCACGAGGGAGATTTCCAGCGCCTCGGCTGGTGTGAGATCCGGCAGCAGGCCGGGCAGGCGGGCGGCGAGCATGGATTTGCCGGCGCCGGGCGGTCCGACCATCAGCAGATTGTGGCCCCCGGCGGCGGCGACTTCGAGCACGCGTTTCGCGCTTTC
>CANJXD010000243.1 GCA_947478535.1 Acetobacteraceae bacterium | reverse complement strand
CTGAGCGCATGATCGCCGCCCTCGATGCGGGGGAAGCCGCGGGGGGCGACCGGCGCGGCCGGCAATCCGCCGCGCTGGTCCTGACGACGACCGAGGATTTCCCGGATATCTCGCTGCGCGTCGATGACCACGCCCTGCCGCTGGTGGAACTCCGCCGGCTGTATGAGGTGTGGAAGCGGGACCGCGCGCCGGGGCTGCGCGACCAGCCTTCCAAGGCTCGCCCCTCCGGCGTCACGGACCTCGACGTGATCGAGGGGCGCTGGATTCGTGCGGGGCTCGATATCAGGCTGCGTCGCTGACCCGGGATGGCTGATCCCCGTTCGGCCCCCTGGATCGCGGCGCTGGGGGCGACGCTGCTGATGCAGCTCGTCGGCAGCTTCCTCAACCAGGTCATCCCCGTCATCGCCCCGGTGATGATGGCGGATCTCGGCCTGCCGCCGCAGACGGTGGGAAACTTCTCCTCCCTCAACACGCTCGGCGCCATCATCTTCCTGCTGTTCGGCACGCCGCTCGTCGCCCGCTTCGGGCCGGTGCGGATGATCCAGTCCGGCGCGCTGCTCGGCAGCCTGGGGCTGGCCGTCGCCTCCTCCGGCATCGTCTGGCTGATGCCGCTGGCGGCGATGGCGATCGGCATGGGCTATGGCCCGACCGGCCCGGCCGGCAGCCGCATCCTGCAACAGCACGCGCCGAAGCGGCATCGCGTGCTGATCTTTTCCATCAAGCAGGCGGGCGCGCCGGCGGGTGGCGTGCTGGCGGGGCTGCTGGCCGCGCCGATCGCCGCGGCGGCGGGCTGGCAATGGGCGATGGCCACCGCCATCGGCATCGCCATTGCCTGCGTGCTGACGGTGCAGCGGCTGCGCGGGGCGCTCGATGCCGAACGCGACCCCAGCCGGGACTGGCGCGAGGCGCTGACCTGGCGGCGGCTCGCCACGCCGATCACCGCGCTCCGCCTGCATCCGGTGCTGCCGCCGCTGTCGATCCAGGCGCTGGCCTTCGCCGGGCTACAGGGCAGCCTGTTCAGCTTCACCGTCACTTGGCTGGTCGAAGAACATGGCATGCGGCTGACCACGGCGGGCACCGTCTTCGCGACCATGCAATTCGCCGGCGTCACCGGCCGCCTCGTGCTCGGCTGGGCGGCGGACCGGCTGGGGGATGCGGTGCGGAGCCTCGCGATCCATGGGCTGCTGGCCGCCGGGCTCGCCACGCTCTGGGTCACGCTCGGGCCTTCGGCGCCCTGGCCGCTGGCGCTGCTGCTGGCCTTCCTCTGCGGCTTCACCGGCGCGTCCTGGAACGGCATCTTCCTGGCCGAAGTCGCCCGCGTCTCGCCGCCGGACAAGGTGGCGGAGGCATCGTCCGGCGCCATCATCGTGTGCTTCATCGGCTACCTCGTCGCCCCTTCGGCCTTCGCCTGGGCGGTGGGGGCGACGGGAAGCTGGCTGTTGCCCTTCCTGTCCGCCGCTGGGCTGCTGGCGACCGTCTCCGCCGTGATCTTCTTCCTGCGGGCTGGACGGGAGAGCCCGGCGGGGTAAAGCGGCATCCATCACCTGGGGATGGATGCAAATGGCGGTCGCACTCGGCATCGTGGGCTTCGGCATCATGGGCGAACGCCTGCTGCGGGCGGCGCTCGACCATGACGCGGCGGTAATCCGCCCGGTCGCTGTGTGGGACCCCTCCCCCGCCGCCGCGACACGGCTGGCCGACGTGGCGCCGGGCCTGCCGATGCTGGCCAGCGCGGAAGCCGTCATCGCTTCCTGCGACGTGCTCTACATCGCCTCGCCACCATCCTCGCACATCGCCCATGCCGAGGCCGCCTTCGCCGCAGGGAAGGCCGCCTTCCTCGAAAAGCCGCTGGCGTCCGACCTCGCCGCCGCGCGGGCCTTCGTCGCCCGGGCGGAAGGCGCGGGTGCCCGCGCCGCCGTGAACTTCCCCATGGCCTCCTCCCCCGCCGTGGCCCAGTTATCCCGCTGGCGGGACGAGATCGGCGCGCCAGCCTCCCTGTCCATCAGCGCCGATTTCGCGCATTGGCCACGGGGCTGGCAGATGGCCGCCGCCTCCTGGCTCGCCAAGCGAGCCGATGGCGGCTTCACGCGGGAAGTGCTGTCCCACTTCCTGTTCCTGACGCGCCGGCAACTGGGCCCGCTGGTCCTGCAATCCCGCGATGCGACCTTCCCCGACGGCGACGGGTCCGAGACCGCCGTCACCGCGACGCTCACGGCCGGCGGCGTGCCGGTGACGCTGCGCGGCGGCGTCGGCACGACGATGGCCGATGAGGCGAATGCATGGCGCCTCGACTGCGCTGGCGGCAGCATCCGCCTGCGCGACTGGTCGCTTGCGGAAAAGCTCGGCAATGATGGGGACTTCCACCAGGCGCCGGACGCACTGCCGAATGCCGTGATGCGCCCGATGGTGCTGCGCGACCAGCTCTCCAAACTCGCCGCGCTGACCGGCGGGCAGGCCGTGAACCTGGCGACGCTGCGCGAAGCCCTGGAGGTGCAGGAAGTGGTCGAGGCAATCCTCGGGAACTGAGGGCCTCACACCTCGAAGGGTAGCCCCACATAATTCTCCGCCAGCGTCGTCATGGCGCTGCGGCTCGTGCAGACGGACTCCAACTCCGCCACCTGCACGCGATGCTCGAAGGGGTCATCGGCGCCGAAGCGGTGCAGCATGCTCGTCATCCACCAGGAAAAGCGCTGGCCCTTCCAGATGCGGCGGAGGCAGATCTCGGAATAGCGGTCCAGCAGGTCCGTCTCCCCGCTGCCGAGGAAGCGTTCCAGCCCGCGCGCGAGCACGCGGATATCGGCGATCGCCAGGTTCATCCCCTTGGCGCCGGTCGGCGGCACGATGTGCGCGGCATCGCCAGCCAGGAACAGGCGGCCATGGCGCATCGTCTCGCAGACGAAGCTGCGCATCGGCGTGACACCCTTCTGGAACACCTCGCCTTCCTGCAAGGCCTCCCCCACACCGAGGCGGCGATGCAACTCATCCCAGATCCGCGCATTCGACCATTGCGCGATATCCTCCTCCGGCGCGCATTGCAGATACAGGCGGGACACGCTGGGGGATCGCATCGTCGCCAGCGCGAAGCCGTCGCGGTGCCGCGCATAGATCAATTCCTCCGACACCGGCGGGGAGCGGGCAAGGATGCCGAGCCAGGCGAAGGGATAGACGCGCTCAAAGATCGCGAGGTCCGGGATCGAGGGGCGGCAGATGCCGTGGAAGCCGTCGCAGCCGCCGATGAACAGGCAATCCAGCGCCTTGTCCTTCCCCTCATGCCGGAAGGTGACGCGCGGCATGGTGCTGGTGACGTGGTGCAGCGCGACGTCGGAGACCTCGAACAGGATCGGCTCGTTGCCCGTGCGCGTCCCGGCCGCGAGGCGCGCCGCGATCAGGTCCTTCACCACCTCCTGCTGGCCATAGATGGTGACGCTGCGCCCGGTCAGCTCGGTCAGCGGAATGCGGTGCCCGGTACCGTCGTAGCGCAGCTCTATGCCGTGATGCACCAGGCCTTCCCGGTGCAGCCGCTGGCCGAGGCCCGCTTCCGTGAGCGTCTCGACGCTGCCCTGTTCGAGCAGCCCTGCGCGGACGCGCTGTTCGACATACTCCCGTGACCGGACTTCCAGCACGACGCTGTCGATATCAGCGAGGTGCAGAAGGTGCGACAGCAACAGCCCGGCGGGACCCGCGCCGATAATGGCGACCTGTGTGCGCATGGCCGGCAGCCCCCCCTGATTCGTTCTGCCTATGTGTCGCGCCACGCCGCTTTGGCAACGCCCGCCGCATGGACCGCACGCGCTTTCCGTTGGAAGCTGCCCATCGAAAGCTGCCCATCGGCGGCCGCTGGCAGGACGGAGGATCGACCATGACGGATCGCAAGGTGGCGGTGGTGACGGGTGGCGCGCGCGGTATCGGCCGGGCCTGTGCCCATGCCTTGGCGGAACGCGGCTTCGACCTGGTGCTGGTCGATCTGCTGGCACCCGAGATGGCGCGCACCAAGGCGGAGTTGGAAGCCATGGGCCGCGAAGCCCTGACCTTCGAGGCCGATGTCGCCGACCACGGCCGCGCCAAGGAGATCGCGGCGGCGGTCAATGCCGCCTGGGGCCGCTGCGACGTGCTGGTGAACAATGCCGGCAAATCCAACCCCCGCACCATCATGGAATGCCCGGAGGAGGAGTTCGATCGCACCATCGCGATCAATCTGAAATCCTGCTTCAACTACATCCAGGCCTTCGTCCCGCTGATGCGCCAGGTGGGCGGCGGGCGCATCGTCTCCATGTCCTCGCTGAACGCGCATACCGGCGGCGTCACCAGTGCTGTCAGCAAATTCGCCTATGCCAGCGCCAAGGCCGGCATCCTTGGCATGACCCGCGCGCTCGCGAAGGAATTGGGACCGGAGATCGTCGTCAACGCCGTCTGCCCCGGGGTGATCGAGACCGAGATCGGCAATACGCTGACCCGGTCCCGCGGCGCGGAGCTCGCGAAGAAGATCGCCCTCGGGCGCGTCGGCAAGCCGCAGGATGTGGCGCGGGTGGTGGCCTTCCTGGCGGCGGAACAGCCGAATTTCATCACCGGCCAGCACATCGTCATCGATGGCTTCCAGTGGGAGATCTGATGCGCCGCGCCGCACTTCTCGCTCTGCTGGCACTCGGCGCCTGCGCGGCGGTGCCGGCCACCCTTCCGCCCGGCGCACGGCCGGACCTGGCGCCGAGCTGGGTGGATGCGAACGGCTATCGCTGGCCGCCCGACAATGGCTTCGAGGCGCGTGCGAGTTGGATCGTGCTGCCGCCCGGCCTGCTGCTGGACCGCTTCGGGGGCGAGGGCGGGCGCTTCTTCAGCCCCCGTGGCGCCGCCTTCGCCGCGCGTGCCCTGCCCACGGTCTGCGCCGGGCTGCGCTACACCACGTATCGCGTGACGGCGCCGCTGCTGGTCCGCGTCGGCGCCGCCGCCCCCTGGTTCGGCGAACCCGGCGGCGCGACGCAGGTGATGACGGATGCGACCGTCGCGCAGTTGCTGGGAGATGGCAGCCTGGAAGCGGTGCCGGGGGTGGAAGCACCCTGTCCGCGGTCGTGAAGCCCCTCAGGCCGACCCTCCCCCGCAAAGCGGGAGAGGGGGCCGGAGCGGGCTAACCCGCCGCGGCGCGCCGGCCGGTGTTGCTCGCCGGCGGGCCCGGCAGGTCGATCTCGATCGCCAGCGTGGACATGTCCCCGCCCCGATCGAGCGAGACATTCACCTTGGCAGGGTCGATGGAGACGTAGCGCGCCACCACGGCGATGATCTCCTGCTGCAGCTTCGGCAGGAAATCCTCGCGCGTCCGGCCGATACGCTCATGCGCCAGCACGATCTGCAGCCGCTCCTTCGCCTGGGAGGCCGATGCGGGCTCCGGCTTGCGGCCGCGGAAGAGGTCCGCGATCCAGCTCATGCCGCCCTCCCCCCGAACAGGCGTGAGAACAGCCCCTTCTTCGCGGGCTCGAGGAAGCGATGCTCGATCTTCTCGCCGAGGAAGCGGCCGACCGCGTCCTTGTAGGCCTGACCGGCGGCGCTCTCCTGATCCATGATCACCGGGTTGCCGGTGTTGGACGCCTTCAGCACGCTCTCGCTTTCCGGGATCACGCCGAGCAGCGGGATGGCCAGGATTTCCCGGATATCCTCCAGCTTCAGCATCTCCCCCTTCTCGACGCGGTTCGGGTCATAGCGCGTGACGAGCAGGTGTTCCTTCACCGGCGGGCGCTTATCCTCCGCCCGGCGGGACTTCGATTGCAGCACGCCGAGGATGCGGTCGCTGTCGCGCACGGAGGACACTTCGGGGTTCGTCACGACGATCGCCTGGTCCGCGAAGTACAGCGCCATCAGCGCGCCCTTCTCGATGCCGGCGGGGCTGTCGCACAGGATGTAGTCGTTGTCCTTCGCCAGTTCCTCGATGATCTTGCCGACGCCTTCCTTGGTCAGCGCATCCTTGTCCCGCGTCTGCGAGGCCGGGAGGATCTGCAGGCAATCGACGCGCTTGTCGCGGATCAGCGCCTGGGAAAGCCTTGCTTCCCCCTGGATGACATTGACGATGTCGAACACCACGCGGCGCTCCACCCCCATGATGAGGTCGAGGTTGCGCAGACCCACGTCGAAATCGATGACGACGGTCTTCTTGCCACGCTGCGCGAGGCCTGTTGCGAAGGCCGCGGAGGAGGTGGTCTTGCCTACCCCTCCCTTGCCTGACGTGACGACGATCACTTCCGCCATGCTGAACCCCCTGCCCTGTTCCCGGCGCGCCAGGCGGCCCCGCCGCGGCGCGTGCCCAACCAAAAAAACCGCCCGGCTCAGCCGAGCGGATCGAACCGCATATGCTCACCCACCAGCCGGGCCATGACGGCCTTGCCGATCGGCGCTTCCCCCAGCCCTTCCCGCACCGCGTAGTAGCCCGCGATGGAGACGAGTTCCGGGTCGAAATGCTGCGCGAAGACGCGCGCTTCCGCATTGTCCTGCCCGCCGGCGATGGCGCGGCCGAGCAGGCGGCCATAGACGTGGATATTGCCGTCCGCGATCACTTCCGCGCCGCGGTTGACGGTGCCGACGATGATCAGGTCGCAGCCCTGCGCCCAGACCCGCTGCCCCGCCCGGACGGGCTGGTCGATGATCATGGTGGGCTGCGCCACGCCCTGCGGCACCGGATCGGGTGCCGGGGGCGGCGCAGGTGCCACGGGTGCCGGCGCGGCGGACGCGGCGGGCATCGCCACCTCCTCCTCCCGTCCGCCGGACATGCGCAGCGGCGGCAGCCCGGCGCCCTGGGCTGCGACCCGCATTTCCGGCGTGCCGCCGACGGTGCCGATGGGCACGATCTCGATCGCCCGCAGCCCCTGCACGAGGCCTGCGAAATCCACCTCGTTCGGCCGGGCCTGGATGTCATCCAGCCCGACGACGATAGGCGCGAAGCGCAGGAAGCCTGGCGCGCGGCGGAACTGGTCCCCGAGCGCCGGCACCACCGCTTCCACGCGATGGTCCAGCAGCCGCATCACCAGCAGATTGAAATTGGCACCACGCAGCCGGAAGGGCTCAAGGCGGGGTGCGGAGGGCCTGGGCGCGGCGGACATCGCGTCGGGGGGTTCCGTGGCTTTTCTCGATCATTCAGGGACACGTGGCGGGGGGCCACGCGGGGTTGCCCCACCTATAGCCGCCCCCCTGGGCGGAGCGAAGCCTTCTCACGCGGCAGGTCCGGATCACAGGCGCTTGGCGCCCGGTTCTTCCCCGGAAACTCAGCTGCGAATCGGGCCGGGTGTGCTCAGCCGCCCCGGATGCCGAGGCTGCGCACCAAGTCGCCCCACTTCGCCACCTCGATCGCCAGATGCGCCTTCGCGGCCTCCGGGGACGGGTCGGCATAGGCATCCACCCCGGCATCGCCGAGCCGCCGCAGCGTCGCGGGGTCCCGCAGCGCGCGGGCGGCGGCCTCGGCGATCGGGCGCAGCGCCGCATCGGGCGTATTGGCGGGCGCGTAGATCGCCTGCCAGGCGGAGGCGTCGTAGCCGGTGACCCCCGCCTCGGCCAAGGTCGGCAATTGCGGCAGCAGGGTGGAACGCTGCGCGCTGGTCACGGCCAGGCCGCGCACGCGGTTGTCGGCCATCAGGGGGGCCAGCAAAGTCTGGCTGTCGATCATGAAATCGACGCGCCCGGCCGTGAGATCCGCCACCGCCTGCGGTGTGCCGCGATAGGGCACGACGGTGAAATTCGCCCCTGTCAGCTTCCGCAGCAATTCGGCCGCGAGGTGCGAACTGGCGCCGATTCCGGCCGTGCCGAAATTCGCCTCCCCGTTCCTCGACCGCAGCCAGGCGAGGAAGGAGCCAATGTCCGTCGCCGGAACGCCGGGATGCACGACGACGACGAAGGGCTGGCGCGTGACCAGCGCGACGGGGGCGAAGCTGGTGATCGGGTCGTGGGGGAAGTTGGCGTAGAGCGCCGACATCGCGGCATGGCCGACGCTGCCGAACAGGATGGTGTTGCCGTCGGGCGCCGCCCGCGCGACCGTCGCCGCGCCAATCGTGCTGCCGGCGCCGCCCTGGTTGTCGATCACCATCGGCCGGCCGAGCATCGGCGCCATCGTCTCCGCCAGGATGCGCGCCACCACATCGGTCAGCCCACCGACCGCGAAGGCGACGACGACCCGCAATGGCCGCGGCGCGCCCTGCGCGAACGCCCCGCGCGCGACGAGGGGAGAGGCCAAGGG
>CANJXD010000242.1 GCA_947478535.1 Acetobacteraceae bacterium | reverse complement strand
TGCGGTTGGCACGGGTCCGCGGGCTGATCGTCAGCAGTGCATGCGCCGCGTCCCACAGCGCCTGCGGCACGATCGCGGTATGCTCGCCGGGGTGGGACTTCCCCTTGTGCATCGCCTCCCCGACACACCGCGCCGCGGAGATCGGCTGCGCCGGGTGGCCCCCGCGACCACCTGGCGCATCGAGACCGTCGAGCCTGATGCGCATGGCCTGTCCTGGACCCTCGGCCTGGCGGTGACGGAATGAGCGGCATTCCCCTGCGAGAGGCTGCCCTCACCGCCGTGGCAGCCCGCCTCACTGCGCAGATCCCCACGGCGGTGGTCGAGCGCGCCCGCCGCGTGCCCGTCGATACCGACGTGGAATCCTTGCCGCGCCTCATCCTGCTCGGCGGCGCGATGCCGCGAAGTGTCATCAGCGATGCCAAACTTCGCGCTTGCATCCCAGTTGTTCCCACGATCATGCTACACCGCCGCGAAGCAGGATGATGCACTACATGGTATACCCGACCACGCTTGGGCGCCGCACCCTGCTCGCGGCCGGTAGTGCCGCTGCGTTGGCAAGCCCCGCACTTTCCCAGGGTGCCGCGCAGACGGTGCGCATCGCTGTAGTGCGCGCCACCGTGCTGGCGCCGTCGCTGCTGGTGCAGCAGTTTTTGCCGCAGGGCTGGAAGACGGAGCTGACGGCCTTCGTGGCCCCGGGCGACATGACCAATGCCCTGCTCACCGATAATGTGGACCTCGCCTATATCGGCTTCACCATCGGCATCGTGGCACGGGCGCGCGACCAGCCCATCAACATCGTTGCCAATGGCGCCGGCAAGGGCACCGCGATCATCGTCCGCGCCGATGGCAACATCCGCAGCATCGCCGACCTGCGCGGCAAGCGTGTCGGCAACATCCCCTTGGCGATCCATGAGATCCTGCTGCGCGAGGAACTGCGCAAGGCGAATATGCGGATCCAAGACATCAACCTGATCCGCCTCGGCCCGGCCGACATGCCGGGCGCGCTCCAGCGCGGCGATATCGACGCATTCGCCGGCAACGAGCCGAATGCCACCATCGCCGTACAGGCCGGCTATGGCCGCGTGCTGTCTTTCCCCTACGACAATCCCGTCGGCAAGATTAATGTGGGCGTGCTGTCGAGCGACCGCGCGGTGTCGCAGAAGCCGGACCTGCTGCGTGCCTGGGCCACCGCCCATGCCCGCGCCACGGACAAGCTCGCCGCCGACCCGGATGGCTGGGCGGACCTGGTATCGCGCGAATGGGGCTATGAGCGTACCGCCACCCGTGGCTCGATCGACAATATCGAGCTGGCCTGGAAGATGGACGCGACCTTCGACAGCCAGCTCGGCGCCTATACCGATCGCCTCGTCGAACTCGGCGTCGTCCAACGCAAGCCGGACATGGCGAAGCTGCAGGTGAAGACCTTCATCGAGGGCGTGCGCCTCTAGCGATGCCGGTCCTACCTTGGCGCGCGCTGGTCTTGCCGCTGGCGATCCTGGCGATCTGGACGGCGCTGACGCATGGCGGCTTCGTGCCGCAGTACCTGTTGCCCTCGCCGAGATCGGTGCTGCAGGCGGCGGTGGACTTCGTCTTCGGCGATGGCGAAGGCCCCTATTCCGGCACCTTCCTGATCCACTTCTGGGCCAGCCTGAAGCGGGTCCTGGCCGGCTTCCTGGTGGGCTCCGGCCTCGGCATTCCGATCGGCATCCTGCTCGGCTACTACCGCGGCGCCGCGCGCTATGTGGAACCGAGCCTGCAACTGACGCGGTCTATCCCCGGCATCTGCTGGCTGCCGCTGGCGCTGATCTGGTTCGGCATCGGCACGCCGTCGGCGATCTTCCTGATCGCGCTGGGCTCGTTCTATGCCGTCTTCCTGGCGACCCTGCAGGCGGTGAAATACGTCGACCCCTTGCTGCTGCGCGCGGCGCGCAGCCTGGGCGCGTCGCAGGCCGCGCTGCTGCGCACCGTGGTGCTGCCGGCGGCGTTTCCGGGCGTGCTGAGCGGGCTGCGCATCGGCCTGGCCTATTCGTGGATCTACATGGTCCTGGGCGAATTCACGGGCGTGAACTACGGCCTCGGGGCGACCTTGCTCCAGGCTCGTGAAACCCTGGATACCGAGCTGATCATGGCGCTGATGGTGATCATCGGCGGGCTCGGCGTGCTGACGGATTGGCCGATGCTGCAATTGATGCGTCGCGTCTTCCGCATGGATGTGAGGTGAGAGATGGCTGACTATCGCTTGGGCGTCGATATCGGCGGCACCTTCACCGACTTCGTGCTGGAGGAAGTGGGCACCGGCCGCCTGTTCCTCGGCAAGACGCTGACCACGCCGACCGATCCCTCCGACGCCGTCATCGACGGCCTGGCCGACATGCTGGCCAGCAGCGGCGTGCCGGCGGCGGGCATCACGCAGATCGTGCATGGCACCACGCTCGGCACCAATGCGGTGATCGAGCGCACCGGCGCCGTCACGGGACTGCTGACCACCGAGGGATTTCGCGACGTCCTCGCGATCCGCCGTGAGGCCCGCTACGACTACTACGACCTGCAACTCGAACTGCCGCAGACCTTGGTGCCCCGCCCGCTGCGCCGCGACGTCACGCAGCGCACCGGCAGCGACGGCCAGGCCGTCACACCGCTCGACACCGACAGCCTTGCCACCGAAGTGGCAGCCCTGCGTGAGGCCGGCGTCGCCAGCATCGCCATCTGCTACCTGCACGCCCACAAGAACGGCGCGCATGAGGCGGAGACCGCCGCCTATATCCAGAAGATCGCGCCCGAGATCTATGTCAGCCTCTCCTCCGAGGTCGCGCCGGAGATCCGCGAATACGAGCGCACCTCCACCACCGTCATCAACGCCTATCTGCAACCGCTGATGGACCGCTACCTCGCGCGCCTGGCGGAGCGCCTGGCCGCGATGGGGGTCACCTGCGACCTGCAGCTGATGCTCTCCAGCGGCTTGCTGACGACGTCGGAACAGGCCCGCCGCTTCCCCACCCGCCTGATCGAATCCGGCCCTGCCGGCGGCGTGAAACTGGCGGAACGCTTCGCCAAGCTGACGGGACGCGCCGACCTCATCGCCTTCGACATGGGCGGCACGACGGCCAAAGCCTCCCTCATCCATCACGGCGAGGTCGCCGTCGCCCGCGAATTCGAGGTAGCCCGCCTCGACAAGTTCAAGCGCGGCAGCGGCTTCCCGGTGCGCGTGCCCTGCGTCGAGATCGAGGAGATCGGCACCGGCGGCGGATCCATCGCCTGGATCGACCGGCTCGGCCAGTTGCAGGTCGGCCCGCGCAGCGCCGGCGCCATGCCCGGGCCCGCCTGCTACGGCCGCGGCGGCACGCGGCCGACGGTCACCGATGCGGATCTGGTGCTCGGCTATCTCGACCCCGGGTATTTCCTCGGCGGTGAGATGTCGCTGGACATCGAGGCCTCGCGCCGCGCCATTGAGGAACATGTCGCCCTCCCCCTCGGCCTCACAGTTACCCAGGCAGCTTGGGGCATCCACCGCGTCGCCAATGAAGACATGGCCAACGCCTTCCGTATCCATGCCATGGAACACGGCCGCGACCCCAGCCGCTACGCCCTGCTCAGCTTCGGCGGCGCCGGCCCCGTGCATGCCTATGGCGTGGCGCGCATCCTGCGCTCGCCCGCGGTGCTGGCGCCTTCACGTGCCGGCGTCGCCTCGGCGCTCGGCTTCCTAGTGGCGCCGGTCGCCTCGGAAGCCGTGCGCGCCTACGTCACCCGCATCGACCGCATCGACTACGCACATCTCGGCAAGCTGTTCGCGGAGATGGAGGAGGCCGGCCGGGTTTTCCTGAAGACCGCAGGCGTCGCCGAGGCCGATATCATCGTCACCCGCACCGCAGACATGCAGTATGTCGGCCAGATGCACGACATCTCCGTCGCCATCCCCAACGGCGCGCTGACCGACGCCGATGCCCCTAGGCTGAAGGACGCGTTCTTCGCCCGCTACAAAGATCTGTTCCACCGCACCGCCGACCTGAAGGTGGAGGCGCTGAACTGGCGCGTCACCGTTAGCGCCGCGCCGCCGCCGCTCGACCTGGTCCTCCGCAGCCAAGCCGCCGGCACGGCCATCAAGGGCGAGCGCCTGGCCTATTTCCCGGAAGCCGAGGGCTATGTGCGCACGCCCATCTACGACCGCTACGCGCTCGACAGCGGGACCGTCCTGACCGGCCCGGCGATCGTCGAGGAACGGGAATCCACCCTGGTGATCGGCCCCGGCGCCCGCATCACCGTCGACGCTTACGGCACGCTGGTGGTCGAACCGCCCGCGGTCGCGCAGAAGGAGGCCGCATAGTCATGGACGGCGACCGCATTGGTTCTGATCAGGCCCTTATCAACCAGGTCCTCTGGGCCCGGCTGCGTGCCTTGATGGACGAAGCCGGCGCCACCCTGCGCCGCACCGCCTTCTCCTTCCCGACCCGCGAGTCCAACGACTTCGCGGCGTGTCTGATGGACACCAAGGGCGACAGCATCGCCCAGTCAATCCAGTCCATCCCGTCCTTCCTGTCCACGCTGCCGCTGACGACCAAGGCGATCCTCAAGGAGCGCCCGCTGGACAAGTGGAAGGCGGGCGACGCCATGCTGACCAACGACCCCTGGCTCGGCGCCGGCCATCTGCCGGATGTGACGGTCGTGCAGCCGGTGTTCTGGCGCGACAAGCTGGTCGGTTTTGCCGGCGCCATCACGCATATCTCTGATGTCGGCGGCACCTTGTTCGGCGGCCAGACCCGCGAGATCTTCGAGGAAGGCCTCCGCTTCAACCCGACGCTGGTACAAACCGCCGACGGCCCCAACGAGACCTTCTTCAGCATCATCCGTTCCAACACCCGCGTCCCAGACGAGGTGATCGGCGACATCTACGCGCTGATGTCCTCCAACGACGCGGCGATCCGCGGCGTCGGCCAATTGCTCGACGAGGGCGAGCTGAAGGACCTCGACACCTTCGGCGCCTATGTGAAGGATCGCTGCGAACAGGCGATGCGCGAGGGCATCCGCCGCGTCCCCAACGGCGTCTACACCTCGGAGATCATGGCCGACGGCTATGACGAGCCGATCCCGCTGAAATGCGCGATCACCATCACCGACGAGGACATCGTCATCGACTATACCGGCAGTTCGCCCCAGGTGCCCTGGCCGCTGAACGGCGTGCACAACTTCACCTATGCCTACACCGTCTACCCGCTGAAATGCGCCATCGGCCCGGAAGTGCCGAACAACACCGGCACGCTGCGCCCGTTCACCGTCATCGCGCCGGAAGGCAGCGTGCTGAACTGTCGTCATCCCGCGCCGGTCGGCCTGCGCCACATCAACGGCCAGCTGTTGCAGGCGATGATCTACAGCGCCCTGCAGGGCGTGATGCCGGAAAAGGTGCTGGCGGCCAGCGGCTCCCCTTCCGCCATCGCCGTCATCTCCGGCCGCAAGCGGGATGGCGAGGGCTTTGTCATCTACCTGTTCCTCGCCGGCGGCATGGGCGCGCGCTTCGGCCGCGACGGGTTGAGCACCGTCGCCTTCCCGGCGACGGTAACGAATGTCCCCGTCGAAGTCGCCGAGGAAGCGGCCCCCGTGCGCATCGAGCGCAAGCAGTACCGCCTCGACTCCTCGGGCGAGGGCCGCACCCGCGGTGGCTTCGGCCAGGAAATCCGCGTCCGTAACATCTCCGACGCGCCGATCACTGTCTCCATGCTCACCGACCGCCACCGCAACGCGCCCCAGGGCCTCGAAGGCGGCGCCCCCGGTGCCAAGGGCGAGGTCTTCCTCGAATCCGGCGACCCCGCGAAGTCGAAGGGCCACACGACGCTCAAGCCCGGCGATTGCCTGGTCATCCGCACGCCCGGCGGCGCCGGCTATGGCGATGTCCAGGAACGTCCGGCGGAGCGCATCGATTTCGACCGCGCCGCGGGCTTCCGGCCTGCCTGAGCGATGCCCTCCCGCATCCTCTTCGAGCGCATCGTCAAGCGCTTCCAGCCCGCGCGCGGCGGCGCCGAGGTGACGGCGCTGGAAGGTCTGTCGCTGGCGATCGAGGACCGGTCCTTCGTCTGCCTGGTCGGCCCCTCCGGCTGCGGCAAGAGCACCCTGCTGAACCTGCTGGCCGGCTTCGAGACGCCGACCGGCGGTCGCGTGCTGCTGGACGGCCACGATGTGAAGGGCCCTGCCCCGGACCGCGGCGTGGTGTTCCAGGAGGCCGCGCTGTTTCCCTGGCTAACCGTGCTCGGCAATGTCTCCTACGGCCCGCAGCGCCGCGGCATCGCCAAGTCCGTCTACACCCCGGCAGCCATGGCGCTGCTGGAAAAGGTCGGCCTGACGCGCTTCGCCGAAAGCTATCCGAGCGAGCTATCCGGCGGCATGCGCCAGCGCGCCGCCATCGCGCGCGCCCTGGTCAACGACCCCGAAGTGCTGCTGATGGACGAACCCTTCGGCGCGCTCGATGCGCAGACGCGGTCCATGATGCAGGAGCTTCTGCTGGCGATTTGGGAACGCGACCAGCGCACCGTGCTGTTCGTCACCCATGACGTCGAGGAGGCCGTCTTCATGGCCGACCGCGTCATCGTAATGTCCCGCGCCCCCGGCCGCATTATGGCCGACATCGCCATCGACCTGCCGCGCCCGCGGTCGTTCGAGGTGCTGACCGGCCCCACCTTCACCGCCTACAAGCGCGACGTGCTGGCCTTGGTCCGCCAAGAAGCCCGTGCCGTCGCCGGCGCCCAGGATGCCCATTGATGACCATAGCTCCATGACCGGTGCCGACCGCCTGCGCACCCTGCTGGGCGCGCCCGAGCCCGTCGTCGCCGTCGGCGCGGCCGATCCGCTGACCGCGCTGCTGGCGCAGGAAGCCGGCTTCGCCGCGATCCACGCCACCGGCGGCGGCATCACCCGCGGCCTCGGTCAGCCCGACCTCGGCCAGTTCGGCCTGGCCGAGCTGTGCCAGCGGGTCCTGGCCATCGCCGAGGCCTGCCCGCTGCCCAATATCGTCGACGTCGATTCGGGCTTCGGCGGTCCCCTGCCCCTGGCTCGCATCATGCGCCTTTTGGCCCGCGCCGATGCCGCGGCGGTACATGTCGAGGATCGCGAGGTGCCGCGCCGCTCGCTGGATCCACGCGACGACCTGATGTCACCCGCCGTCATGGCCGGCCGCATCTCCGCCGCGCTGGAAGCCCGGGGCGCCGACGGCCCGCTGGTGATCGCCCGCACCGACAGCCGGCCGCTGCTCGGCCTGGACGAGGCCATCGACCGCGTGAACCGCTACGTCGATGCCGGTGCCGACATCGGCTATGTCGAGTTCATCAAGGCGGCCGCCGATATCGAGGCCGTTGCCCGCCGCGTCGCCGGCCCGAAGCTGATCGCCGTGACTCGCGGCGAGACCGCGCCCTTCACCGTGGCCGAGCTCGGCCAGATGGGTTTTCGCATCGTCATCTTCCCCGCCGATGCGCAACTGGCGGCGATGCATGCGATGCGCGCGGTCTTCGCGCATATCCGCGCGCGAGGAACGGCGGAAGGCTACACCGCGATGTCCAGCATGGCGGATCGCAACAAGTTGGTCGGTACTGAGGGCGCGCAGGCTTTCGAACTGAAGCACCTCAGCGGCTGAACAGGACGCTGCCGCCGGGCGGGGGCCGGCCACTGGATCTACTAGATGCCGTTGCTATGGAGGTTGTCCCTCCGGGGCTGAGCTTGGAAGCTGCGGTTGCCAGACCACAACACCAAGCCCGGAGCCCCGGATGGACATCCATAAGAATGCGCGGACCACACCGCACAGTCGATTGCTGATGGTGGATCGGCTGAAGGCTGGGTGTACGGTTGTAGACGTCGCCTCGGTGCTCGGCATCACGCCGAAGACGGTCCGCAAATGACGCGGCCACTACGAAAGCGAGGGTTTGGATGGTCTGCGCGACCGATTGTTCAGACCCCTTCGATGCAAAACCTGCGCGCCGCCGGAGACCCACCCAGCAGATCGAGAAGCTACGCCGGGAGCGACGATCCGGCCCGGCCATTGCACGCCAGCTCAGCCTGCCGGTCTCCACCACCGGTCTGGTGCTGCGCCGCCTCGGCTCGGCCGCATCGACGGCATCGGCCACTGCATCACCGGCAACCGCGCCGGCCAGGGCAAGGGCCGCAAGGGATGGCGGAACGTGTCAACGCCAATGAGACAGCCGGTCTTCGAGATTAGGCTTGGAGTTTCAGCTTCTGCGCAGGCGGGTTGATCCAGACGGCGGTGGGTTTCTGG
>CANJXD010000241.1 GCA_947478535.1 Acetobacteraceae bacterium | reverse complement strand
TGCGGCAACCGGCGTCCGATCATGACTGCCTATCGCCAGGCCGCGCTGGATTGTGCGCTGGCGCTGCGGGATGGCCCGGCGACAACGCGGGAGGTGGCGAAGCGCGTTCAGGACGCGCCGACCATCCTGCTGCGCAACGTGCATGGCTGGTTCGAACGGGTCGCCCGCGGCGTCTATCGCCTGACGCCGCCGGGGGAAGCCGCGGCTGCCGAAGCGGCGCGGGATAACGCCTAGAGCAATATGCGTTCAGATGGAATCATCTGAACGCATATTGCTCTAGATTCAATCACTTCCAGAGCACGAGCTGCGTTCGAACGAACGCAGCGTGCTCTAACCCCGCTCCGTCACACCCGTCGCGAAGCCATCGACCAATTCGCGGATCCGGGCCGGGTCGGATTGTTCCATCACGCGGCGGGCGAAGCGTGCACAATCACCGATATCGAGCAACCGCACGGCCTGCTTCACGCGCGGGATGGCGCTGGCGTTCATCGACAGGCAGCGGATGCCTAGGCCGAGCAACAGCGGTACCAGGCGGGGATTGCCCGCCACCTCCCCGCAGACGGACACGGGCATGCGCAGCCGCAGCGCCGCTTCCGTCGCGAACTGCATCAGTCGCAGCACCGCGGGGTGCAGCGGCTCATACAGGTGGTTCACCTCGGCATCGCCGCGATCGACGGCCAGCGTGTACATGGCCAGGTCATTGGTGCCGATGGCGAAGAAATCGGCTTCCAGCGCGATGGCGTCCGCCGCCAGCGCGGCGCCGGGCGTCTCGATCATCGCGCCGAGTTCGGGCAGCTTGTCTGGCAGCTTTTCCCCCCGCCGGCGCAGACGGCGCGCGACGCGGTCGAAAATCTCCCGCGCCGCCTTCACCTCGGCGGGGATCGTCACCATCGGCAGCAGCACGCGCACCGCACCTTCCGGCGCACGGCCGGCGACGCGCAGGATGGCGGCGAACTGCGTTTCCAGCAGTTCCGGCCGCTTCAGCAGCATGCGGATGCCGCGCAGGCCGAGGGCCGGGTTGGTACTGTTGTGGGACGGCACGCCGGCGCCCAGCGCCTCCATGTCCTTCTCGCCCCCCCAGTCCAGCACGCGGATGGTGATGGGGTCCCCGGCCATCGCCTCGACGATCGGCGCATAGGCCGCCACCTGCGCATCCTCGTCGGGCAGGTCTTCGCGGTTCATGAACAGGAATTCGGTGCGCAGCAGGCCGATGCCCTGGGCGCCAGCCTGGGCGATCAGCGGCAGCTCGGCCGGGATCTCCATATTCGCCTGCAACTCCACCGCTTCCCCATCGGTGGTGACGGAGGGCAGGCGCCGCAGCTTGGCGAGCTTGGTGCGTTCCCGCGCATAGGCCGCGACCTGGTCCTTCGCCCAGGCGAGCGTCGCGGGCGACGGATGCAGCGCCACGGTGCCGGCCGCGCCATCCACCACGACATGGTCGCCCCGCCGCGCCGCCTCGGTCAGCCCATGGGCGCCGAGCACCGCGGGGATGCCCAGCGCCCGCAGCATGATGGCGGTATGGCCATCGGCGCCGCCTTCCTCCGTCGCCACGCCGGCGATGCGCGTCGGGTCGAGCAGCGCGGCATCGGCGGGGGTGAGTTCCTCCGCCACCAGGATCGCGCCCTCGGGCACGTCCTTGAAGCTGCGGAAGGGGTTCTGCGTCAGGTTGCGGGTCAGGCGGCGGGCGATCTCCCGCACCTCCCCAGCGCGGCGGCGGAGCCCCGCCTTGTCGTCATCCTTGGCCGAGAGGATCACATCGGCGATCGCGCCAGCCTCATCCGCCACGGCGGTCTCGGCGGCGAGCAGCCCGGTCTCGATGCGCTTGCGGGCGCCGCGGATCAGGCGGCTGTCGCCCAGCATCATCGCATAGGCGTCGAGCAGCGGTTCGAGCTCCTCCTGCGCTTCTTCCGGCAGCACGCCGAGGCGCATCTTCAGCTTGGCGACCTGCTTGCGGCTGGCGGCGACGGCGGCGGCGAGGCGCTGCTTTTCCGAGTCCACAGCGGTTTCCGCGATGGAGCGGCGCGGCGCCTCCGCGGGGGGTTCGGTCGTGTCGAAGATGGCGCCAATGGCGATGCCGGGAGCGACGGCGATGCCCCGGATCACCGTTTCCTTCACCCGGCGCGCGGCGCGCCGTTCGGCCGCCGCTGCGGGGCGCGCCTCGGCCTTGTCGGGGCGTTCGGGCTTCTCAGTCTTCATGGAAGCCGGCCTCAATCAGGTCGGCGATGGCTTCCAGGGCTTCCTTGGCGTCCCAGCCCTCGGCTTCGAGAAGGACTTCACTGCCTTGCCCGGCGCCGAGCATCATCAAGCCCATGATGGAGCAGGCAGGCACGGTCTGGCCGTGCCGCGTGACGTTCACGCAGGCGGAGAAGCGCTCCGCCACCGTCACCAGCTTGGCGGCCGCCCGCGCATGCAGCCCGCGGCTGTTGCGGATGAGCAGGGTCCGACGCAGCGCCAGCCCGCCGGAGGGATCGCACCCGCAGGGGCTTTCCGCCTCCGCGAGCGGCGCCGGGGTTGCGCCGGGAGCGATGGACGCCTTGGCTTCCCCGGCTTCATCGGGCCATTCGTTCATGGAGTGCCTCCCGCACCGCGCGGCTCAGTGCCGTTGGCAACTGCATTGGGCTTCGGCGCCTCAGCTTTCGGCGCCTCAGCTTTCGGCCCCTCAGCTTTCGGCCCCTCTGGCATCTCGCCGGCGCTCGCGATGTATTTGCGCCCGGCGGCGGTTGCGTGGGCGACGGCCTCGGCCAGGGGTTCCGTGCCGCGGATTTTCGCCAGCTTGACCAGCAGCGGCAGGTTCACCCCGGCGATTACCTCCACCGTCCGGTGGTCGCACAGCTGAAAGGCGAGGTTGGAGGGCGTGCCACCCAGGATGTCGGTCAGCACGACCACGCCATCCCCTTGGTCCACAAGGGCGATGGAGGTGCGGATATCCTCCCGCCGCGCTTCCAGCGTGTCATCCGGGAAGATGCACACGGTCGCAACGCCGTGCTGCGGGCCCACCACGTGTTCCATGGCAAGGCGCAGTTCATCGGCCAAGCGGCCGTGGGTGACGAGGACGAGACCGATCATGGTGGGTGCGCCAGGGCCTCCCGCCCCGCAACGACATGGCCCCCCTGCGACGGCGTTGTGCCGGGGGAGGGGGGGGCGAGTTCGCGGTGGATGAGGTCCACGCGCCAACCCAGTAACGCCAGATGGGCAGCCAGCTTCTCCGCTGCAAGGACGGAACGATGTTTCCCGCCGGTGCACCCAAAGGCGACTGTCAGGTACTTCTTCCCCTCTGTGACGTAGCGGGGCAACAGCAGGTCCAGCAGGCCCGTCATGCGATCCCAGAATGGGCCGAAGGCCGGATCGGCCTCGACAAAGGCGGCGATCGGCGCGTCACGCCCCGTCATCGGCCGCAGCGCCAGATCGTAATGCGGGTTGCGGAGGAAGCGCATGTCCAGCACCAGATCGGCTTCCCGCGGCAAGCCCTTGGGATAGCCGAAGGAAATCACGCCGATACCGAGGCCGGCGGCGTTTTCCGGCCGGAAGCGGTCCTCCACCCAGCGGCGCAGGCCCGGCAGCGGCAGGTCGGAGGTATCGACGACGAAATCCGCGGATTCACGCAGCGGCGCCAGCATCGCCGCCTCCCGCGCGATGCCTTCCCCGACGCGGGAGCCGAGCGGCCCGCCTGGCGCGAGGGGGTGGCGGCGGCGGGTTTCGGAAAATCGGCGCAGCAGCACCGCCTCCTCCGCCGTCGCATAAACTAGGCTGGTGGCGATATCGGAGCGCAGGCGAAGCCGTTCCACCGCGCGCAGCACATCCGCCGCCTCGAAGCCGCGGGAGCGGGCATCGACCCCGATGGCCAGCGGCGTCACGCCGTCTCCCACCAGTTCCTCGAGGATGATGAGCGGCGGGTTGTCCACCGTCTCGAACCCCAGATCCTCCAGCGTCCGCAGCATGGAGGCCTTGCCCGCGCCGGAAAGGCCAGTCACCAGCACCACCGGGCGGGCTTGCGGCGGCTCCGGGACGGGGCGGGGCATCATATCCATCACGCCGCGAACGCCCCCGCGACCATGCGGGCCCGACCACGGACGGCGGCCAGGGCGAAGGCGACCTTGTCCGGCACCGATGCCTCCAACCCCCGCAGCGCGACGCGCGGCAGGGATACGCCCAGGGTCTCGAACACAACGGGTTCCGGCAGGCGGGACAGGGCGGCGCCGTCCGGCAGCAGGTCCACCACCAGGGCGAGCCGGGCCGGCGATACCATGGGAAGGTCCCGGAACAGGCCCAGGCCACGCACTTCCAGCATCCCCCGCAGCGGTGCTGGCGCGGACGCCATCAGCCCATCCCCCACGCGTGCAAGCTCCACTTGGTCATCCGCCACAAGGCGCCATCCCCGGCCGATCAGCCGGAGCACAAGATCGGATTTCCCGGCGCCCGAAGGCCCCAGGACCAGCACCGCTTCATCATCCAGAACCACGCAGGACCCGTGCATCGGCATAGCGGCCGGAAGACCCCTTGGCTGGGCGGCGGACCATGGCAGAAAGGTGGCGAGAGTCAAACGGTGCGGGATTTTGGCCCTTCCATTGGCCCCCCACTACCCAACCCGTTGCCAGGATCGCCCCCCGCTGCCAGCCTCCGCGACTTCGTGGAGCAGGGTGGGATGACGGGCATGGTACCGGGGCAGGCAGCGATCGAGGCGGCGGCGGCGCGGATCGCCCCGCATGTGCGGCGGACCCCGGTGATGCGGATGGCGGGGGGCGATCTCGGCCTGTCGATCCCCGTGATCCTGAAGCTGGAATTGTTGCAGGCCACCGGGTCCTTCAAGCCGCGCGGCGCCTTCAACCGGATGCTGTCCGCCCCAGTGCCGGCGGCCGGGGTGGCCACCGCATCCGGGGGCAATCACGGCGCGGCGGTGGCCTATGCGGCGCGGGCGCTCGGCCACCGGGCGGATGTGTTCTGCCCGCTGCCAACACCGAAGACCAAGACCGACCGGATCGAGGGCTATGGCGCGACGCTGCATCGCGTGGGCGCCGCCTATGACGAAGCCCGCCTGGCGAGCGAGGCCCGCGCGGCGGAAACCGGCGCCATGATCGTCCATGCCTATGACCAGGCCGAGGTCCTGGCCGGCCAGGGGACTGTCGGGCTCGAATTGTGGCAGGATGCGCCGGAGGCCACGCATGTGCTGGTGGCGACCGGCGGCGGCGGGCTGATCGGTGGCATCGCCGCCTGGTATGCCGGGCGCGGCGTGCAGGTCATCAGCGTGGAGCCGGAGAGCTGCCCGACACTGGCGACCGCGTTGCGCGAAGGCCGCCCCGTGCCCTGCCCGGTCGGTGGCGTCGCGGCCGATAGCCTCGGTGCGCGGCAGGTGGGGGAATTGATGTTCGCCGTGGCGAGGCATCATGTCGCCCAGGCCGTGCTGGTGACGGATGCGGCGATCCGCGACGCGCAGAAGCGGCTATGGCAGGCGCTGCGGCTGGTGACGGAACCCGGTGGGGCGACGGCACTTGCCGCGCTGACCACCGGCGCCTTCACCCCCCCGGCGGGGGCGAGGGTCGCGGTGGTGGTCTGCGGGTCGAACACCGACCCCGCCAACGTGGTGTAGCCCCGGGGGCGGCCGGCGTCGCCATGCCGGCTGCCGAAGCGGGAAAGTCACCTCCACCGCAGGGGTGGAGGTGACCCGGCATCAGCGCCCGAGGCCGTCCCAGAACTCCTTCACCTTGGCGAAGAAGCCTTCGCTTTCGGGGCTGGAACGCCCGGTCTTCTCGCATTCCTTCTCGAATTCCGCGAGCAGCTCCTGCTGGCGCTTCGAGAGGTTCTGTGGGGTTTCCACCGCGACCTGCACATACATGTCCCCCCGCGCGGCGGAACGCAGGACAGAGAAGCCCTTGCCACGCAGCCGGAACTGGTCCCCGGTCTGGGTGCCGGCCGGGATCGTCACCCGTGCCCGCCCGCCATCGATGACCGGCACTTCCACGCCGCCGCCCAACGCGGCCTGGGTCATCCGCAGCGGGACACGCACGAAGATGTTGGCGCCGTCGCGCTGGAAGATCGGGTGCGTCTTCACCCCGACATCGACGTAGAGATCCCCCGCCGGGGCGCCACGCAACCCGGCCTCCCCTTCCCCGGAAAGGCGGATGCGCGTGCCGTCCTCCACCCCCGCGGGGATGGTGACGGCGAGGGTGCGATCGCGCTGCGTGCGGCCCTGGCCGCTGCAGACCTTGCAGGGGTTCTTGATGATGCGGCCGCTGCCCGAACAGGTGGGGCAGGTGCGTTCGATCAGGAAGAAGCCCTGCTGGGCGCGCACCTTGCCGGCGCCCTGGCAGGTCGGGCAGGTCTGCGCGGATTGCGCCGCGGGGCCCTCGCTGCCGGTGCCCTTGCAGGCCTCGCACACCACGGAGGAGGGCACGCGGATGGTCTTCTTCGCGCCGGCGAAGGCTTCCTCCATCGAGACTTCCACCTGCTGGCGCAGGTCATTGCCGCGGCCGACCGGGCCACGGCCGCGTCCACGGCCCCCGAGGCCGCCGAACATCTCCTCGAAGATGTCCTCGAAGGCGCCGCCGAAGGGGTTGCCCGCACCGCCACCGCCGCCGGCACCGCCGCCGGGCCCGGGGCCGCCCTGTTCGAAGGCGGCATGGCCGAAGCGGTCATAGGCCGCCCGCTTTTCCGCATCCTTCAGCACGTCGTAGGCCTCGTTCAATTCCTTGAACTTGCCTTCCGCCGTCTTGTCCCCCTGGTTGCGGTCGGGGTGGAACTGCATGGCGAGCTTGCGGTAGGCCTTTTTCAGGTCTTCGTCGCTCGCGTCCCGGGCGGTGCCCAGGACCTCGTAGTAGTCGCGTTTGGCCATGGGCCCGTCGGTCCTCGCGGGGCGATGTGATCAACACGGCGGCGCCCGACCCCCTTGCGGAAGCCGGGCGCGCCGATCGCGTATTCGATCCGTAAGCCCGATTTACGAGGGCTTCTTCTTCTTCGGATCAACCTCCTCGAACTCGGCGTCCACCACCTTGTCGTTCGGATTGGCACCCGGCCCACCGGCTTGGCCACCACCCGCCTGGCCCGCACCCGCTTCGCTCGCCGCGGCCTGCGCCTTGTAGAGCGCCTCGCCCATCTTCATCGCGACCTGGGACAGGCTTTCATTCGCCGCGCGGATGGCCTCGATATCCTGGCCTTCCATGGCGCTGCGGGCGGCGGTGAGGGCGGTCTCGACCTCCGCCTTCTCGGCCGCCGGAACCTTGTCGCCATTCTCCTTCAGCGTCTTCTCGGTCGCATGCACCAGGGCATCGAGGCCGTTGCGGGCCTCCACCGCCTCGCGCCGATGCTTGTCGGCATCGGCATTCGCTTCCGCCTCCCGCACCATGCGCTCGATATCGCTGTCGGAGAGGCCGGACTTCGCCTGGATCTTGATCTGCTGTTCCTTGTTGGTGGCCTTGTCCTTCGCGCTGACGGAGACGATGCCGTTGGCGTCGATGTCGAAGGTCACCTCGATCTGCGGCACGCCGCGCGGCGCGGGGGGGATGCCCTGCAGGTCGAAGCTGCCGAGCAGCTTGTTGTCGGCCGCCATCTCCCGCTCACCCTGGAAGACCTTGATCGTCACCGCGCCCTGGTTGTCATCGGCGGTGGAGAAGACCTGGGACTTCTTGGTGGGGATCGTGGTGTTGCGGTCGATCAGGCGGGTGAAGACGCCGCCCAGCGTCTCGATGCCCAGCGACAGCGGGGTGACATCGAGCAGCAGCACGTCCTTCACGTCACCCTTCAGCACGCCGCCCTGGATGGCGGCGCCGATGGCGACCACCTCATCCGGGTTGACGTTGCGGGCAGGCTCCTTGCCGAAGAACTGCTTCACCACCTCGATCACGCGCGGCATCCGCGTCATGCCGCCGACGAGGATGACCTCATCGATCTCGCCCGCCGAAAGCTGCGCGTCCTTCAGCGCCATCTTGCAGGGCTCAAGCGTCTTCTGGATCAGCTCCTCGACCAGGTTCTCCAGCTTCGCGCGCGTCATCTGCAGCACGAGGTGCTTCGGGCCGGAGGCGTCCGCCGTGATGAAGGGCAGGTTGATCTCGGTCTGCTTCGACGACGAAAGCTCGATCTTCGCCTTCTCCGCGGCTTCCTTCAGGCGCTGCAGCGCGAGCTTGTCGCCGCGCAGGTCGATGCCGTTTTCCTTGCGGAATTCATCGGCGAGGTAGTCGATGATGCGGGCATCGAAATCCTCGCCGCCGAGGAAGGTGTCGCCATTGGTGGACTTCACCTCGAAGACGCCGTCGCCGATCTCCAGCACGGAGACGTCGAAGGTGC
>CANJXD010000240.1 GCA_947478535.1 Acetobacteraceae bacterium | reverse complement strand
CGAGCTTCCTGGTCGGCGCGGATGGCAAGGTCGTTCGCGTCTGGCGCAAGGTGAAGCCGGAAGCCCATGCGGCCGAGGTTCTGGCGGCGGCGAAGGAGTTGTGATGCGGGTTGGCGCGGAAGGCGGGTCCTGGCTGGACCAACGGATTGCACGCTCGGCGGAAGGCGCTGGCTATACTGGCGCCATGGGAGCTGCCGCCGTAGGGCCCGACGCGGGGGACAAGCTGCCAAAGGGCGGGACCCGCGTCACCCCGGAAGCGGTGGCCTGGGCGCTGCGCCTGTTCTGCGGGCGGGAGCCAGCGGATGAGGCGGAGCTTGCCTACCACTGCGCACATCCCAGCCTCGACACCCTGCGGCGCGCCTTCGCGGAGACCTGGGAATTCCGCCAGTTCCTGAACACCGTGCAGAATGTGAGGCCCCGCTTCGGGGTGCCGGTGTTCCTGCTGCGCCCACCGGCGGAGAATATCCCCTGGAAGTTCGAGCCACCGACACTGGATGAGCCGGTAAGCCAGCTCTGCACGGCCTCCCAGTTCCAGGAGCCGGTCTTCGCGGAAATCGCCGCGGCGATGTGTGTCCCCGCCAACGCCCACCGTAAGACGTGGGAGCATTGCTACATCATCTCCGTCCTGGCGACCTATGGGATGATCGGCATGGGGCGGCGGGCGCTGGGCTTCGGCTGCGGGCGCGAACGCATCCCGGCGCTGCTGGCCTCCCGCGGGGTCGAGGTCCTGGCGACAGACGCGCCGGAAGGCGGCACCGCCAACGACCAGGGCTGGAGAAGCACGGACCAGTTCGCCGGCAACCTCGCCGACCTGTTCTATCCGCAGATCATCCACCTCGACGATTTCGAACGCCTGGTGGGGTTCGAGCCGGTTGACATGAACGCCATTCCCGCCGCGCTCGACGGGCAGTTCGATTGCTGCTGGTCATCCTGTGCCCTCGAACATCTCGGCTCGCTCCAACACGGGCTCGACTTCATCGAGAACAGCCTGCGCAGCCTGAAGCCCGGCGGCATCGCCGTGCATACGACGGAATTCAACCTCTCCTCCGACGTCGATACGGTCGAGACACCGGGGCTTTCGCTGTATCGGCGGCAGGATCTGGAAAAGCTTGCCGCGCGGCTGACGGCGCAAGGGCATGAAGTGCTGCCGCTGAACCTGCATCCAGGCTACGACCCGGTCGATGAGCATATCGACGTGCCGCCCTATGGCCTGCCGCATCTCAAGGTGATGGTGCAGAAGGTGGCGGTCACCTCCGTGGGCATTGTCGTGCGGAAGGGCAGCTGATGGCGACGGCCGCCGGTGCCAGGGGCGGATGACCCGATAGGCGCCATCGCCGGCTTTTTCCGACCCTCGGGCGCTGGTCGAGTGGTTTGCGGGGTTGAGAAGCCACGCGGTGGCGTGGGACAATCCATCTGCATGACCAGGACGTTTCCATGACCATGGCGCCCTTGACCGCCCGGCCTGCCGTGAGCGCCGGCGTGCTGATGACCTGCGCCGTGCTCTGCGCCGCCCTCGGCATGGGGTTGCGGAATTCCTTCGGGCTGTTCCTGGCGCCGATGACGGAAGCCAATCTCTGGACGGCGTCAGGCTTTTCGCTGGCGATCGCGGTACAGGTGCTGGTGAACGGCATCAGCCAGCCGATCTGCGGCCAGTTCGCGGACCGCTATGGCGGGCGCGTCGTGGTGTTCGTGGGCGCCGGCATCTATTTCGTCGGCATCCTCGGCATGGCGCTGGCGGGCTCGCTCGGCATCTTCTCGGCCTTCGCGGGACCGTTGATGGGGGTGGGCGTCTCGGCGGCGGGGCTGCCGGTCATCATCTCCACCCTGACGCGGCTGCTGCCGGAGAGCATGCGCGGGCGCGCGGCGGGGCTGGGGACGGCCGGGTCCTCCTTCGGGCAGTTCCTGGTGGTGCCGGCGGCGGGCTTCGGCATCGCGCAATTCGGCTGGCAGCCGACGATGATCGCCATGGCGGTGGCCGGGCTGTTGATGATCCCGCTGGCGATGGTGCTGGCGGAGCCGCCACGCCCGAAGGTCGCCGCGGCCAGCGAGGAGACGGCGAAGGAGGCGTTGGCACGGGCTTTCCGCACGCCGACCTTCTGGTTCCTGTTCTTCGGCTTCTTCGTCTGCGGGCTGCATGTCTCCTTCCTCACCACCCATCTGCCGGGCTTCGTGCACAGCTGCGGCCTGCCTGTCGCGGTGGGGGCCGGGGCGATCGGCATCATCGGGCTGTTCAATGTCGCGGGCTCGCTCGGCGCCGGGGAGCTGACGCAGCGCTGGCGGCGGCGGGATCTGCTGGTGATCATCTATGCCTCGCGCGGCGTGCTGATGACCTGGTTCGTGCTGGCGGACAAGACGACGACGACGGTGATGGTCTTCTCCGCCTTCATGGGGATTCTCTACCTGTCCACGGTGCCGCCGACGATCGCGCTGGTGGCGCGCAACTTCGGCACCCGCTGGCTGGCGACACTGTTCGGGCTGGTGTTCCTGGGCCATCAGCTCGGCGGGTTCACCGGGGCCTATCTCGGCGGCGTGGTGCTGGACCGGACCGGGAATTACGACCTGATGTGGTGGATCGGCGTCGCCGGCGCCGCCTTCGCGGCCCTGTTGCACCTGCCGGTGAAGGACCCCGAATTGCCGCGCGCGCCCCAAGCCGTTGGCGCCCGATAGCCGGTGAAGCCAGGGGCGGGTATGATGCGGGACGCGAGCTGAGGAGACCGGGATGCGACGCGCTATTCTTGTTTTGGCGGCAGCGCTCGGCCTGGCCGGAAGCGCCGGGTTCCAGCAGGCCGGGGCCCAGCAGGGTGACCCGCCGCATGCCTGGGTCTTCGGGTCCTGGACCGGCGGCATTTTCCCGGCCGGGGAGACCAGCGGGCCGCGCTGCACGGGCCAGCCTTCCGTGATCTTCACACGGGACGTGGTGATGCGAAGCTCGATGTTCGACGTCAGCTATCGCCAGCGGTTGATCGAGACGGTGGCGACCGGGCCGGATGTCCTCGAATTCCGCCTGGTGCCGGTGCCGACGCAGTCGAGCGCACTCGGGTCCCGCGTGCCCTCGGATATCGGCTTCGGCTGCCCCTCCGGCCCGAACGGGCTGCGGGTGGAACGGCGCGGGCCGGATGAGATTGTCTTCCCGAACTGCTCGGAATTCCCCTCCCCGCTGGTTCGCTGCACGGGAAATTGATGGCGATGCGCATCGCACTGATCCACGCGCTGCGGCACTCTCCGCCGCCGATCGAAGCCGCCTTCCGGGAATTCTGGCCGGAAGCAACGCTGATGAATCTGCTGGATGACAGCCTTTCGGCCGACCTAGCGCGGGAGGGACGGCTGACGCCCGCGATGACGGACCGCTTCCTGACGCTGGGGCGCTATGCCCGCGGCACCGGGGCGCAGGGCATCCTGTTCTCCTGCTCCGCCTTCGGGCCCTGCATCGAGGCGGTGGCGGCCGAGCTGGCGCCGATTCCGGTGTTGAAGCCGAATGAGGCGGCGATCGAGGAAGCCGTCGCGATCGGGACACGGATCGGCCTGCTGGCGACCTTCCCGGGCACGCTGGCCTCCATGCCACCGGAATTCCCGGCCGGCGTGGAGTTGGTGCCCTGCCTCGCGGCGGGGGCGCTGGCGGCGCTGGATTCCGGGGATCTGGAGGCGCATGACCGGCTCGCGGCCGAGGCAGCGCGGACACTGGCGGATTGCGATGTCGTGCTGCTGGGGCAGTTCAGCTTGGCGCGCGCAGCGGCAGGGGTTGCGGCGGCCTGCGGGAAGCCGGTGGTGACGACGCCGGGCAGCGCGGTGCGGAAGCTGCGGAAGGCGATGGGGGCCTAACCCCGCCTCGGCGGGGGCGGGGCGGCGTCGTCGGGGTTGCGGCCGGCGCTGCGGGCCTCCTCCCGCTTTGCCTGATTCTCCATGAAGCTCTTGTCCTGGGTGCTCAGGAAGGCCGCCATGGCGTCCAGCCTTTCCTGCGTTGCCGTGCGAGGCTCGGCCGCTGGCGGCGTGGCTGTGACCGTGGCTCCAACGGCTGGCGCCGTGGCTCCAACGGCTGGCGCCGTGGCCGCCTGGGCAAGAATCCAGGGGGAAGCGGGTGCGGCGGCGCCCCAGGGGGACGCCGTTCCAGCGGGCGGCAAGGGCTGGACGATATCGGTGGCCTTCCAGGGCACCACCGTCGCGTCGTCATCGGCTGGCTCTGGCTCGGGGGCCGGGGGGGGCTCGGCGAATTCGGGCAGGGGGCCGGAATAGTGGCCGCCGGCGAAGCGAACCAGGGCGCCGACGCGTTCCTCGATCGGCGGGTGGGTGGCAAACCAGCCGACGCCCGCGCTCATCGCGGCATCATGCAGGAACAGGGCGCGCAGCTGGGCCGGCACGCCATCCATCGCCGGGCGCTGCGCCACCTTCCGCAGCGCGGTGATCATCGCATCGGCGTCCTGCGTCATCTCCACCGCGCCGGCATCGGCCAGGTATTCGCGGTTGCGGGACAGCGCCATGCGCAGCGCGATGGTCAGCAGATGCGTCAGCACCGCGATCGCCACCGCGATGAGGATCAGCACGATGACCACGCCGCCATTGCCACTATTGCGGCTGGAGGAGGAGGAGGAGGAGGAGGAGGAGGAGGAGGAGGAACGGCGCCCGCCGGTCCAGCGCATCATCCGCAGCGCGTCGCCGGCATTGTTCGTGATCAGCGTGATGACGCCGACGAAGACCGCCGCGATCACGCCGAGGCGCGCATCGCCGTTGCGGATATGGGACAGCTCATGCGCCAGCACCGCCGACAATTCCCGATCATCCAGCGCAGTCATGAGGCCCCGCGTGACGGTGACGGCGGATTGCGCGGGGGTCAGCCCGGCGGCGAAGGCGTTGCGGGCTTCCGTCTCGATCACCGCCAGGCGCAGCAGGCGCATGCCGCGACTGATGCAGAGCGCCTCCGTCAGCCGCCAGAGGCGTGGCTCATCGGCCTCGGCGGCCACCGGCCGGGCGCCGGTGAAGAAATCGATGATCCTGAGATGCGCGAACCAGGCGATGGCGAACCAGATGGCCGCCACCACCACGGCGCAGGCGACGACGGTGGGCAGCAGCCGCGCGGCGGCGGCCAGACCCTTGGCAACGGTCGGCGCATCCCAGGCCACCAGGAACAGCGCGAGCGCATAGCCCATGGCCGTCAGCAGGACGGGGAAGCCGGCCAGCAGCAGCATCGACCGGATGGCGGTGTTCCAGCCATGGGTCTTGAGGCCGATGGCCTGCATGGGTGCGGCCCCCGCCCGGCGCCTAGAACTTCACCTGCGGCGCGGTGTTGACGGCCACGCGCTCCGCCGCATCCAGCTCGAAGAAGCCGCGTGCGGCGAAGCCCAGGCTGCCCGCGAAGAAGACGGCGGGGATGGACTGGATGGCGGCGTTGAACTCGGCGACCGCGTTGTTGAAGAAGCGCCGCGCCGCGGCGATCTTGCCCTCCACCGCCGAAAGCTCCCCCTGGAGGGAGAGGAAGTTCGTGTTGGCCTTCAGGTCCGGATAGGCTTCCGACAGCGCGAAAAGCCGGCCGAGAGCACCCGAAAGCTGCCCTTCGGCAGCGGCGGCGGCTTCCGGGCCATTGGCGGACACCGCTGTGTTGCGCGCCTTGATGACGGCATCGAGCGTGCCGCGTTCATGCGCGGCATAGCCCTTCACCATCTCCACCAGATTGGGGATCAGGTCATGGCGCTGCTTGAGCTGGACCTCGATATCCGCCCAGGCCTGGGAGGCGGTCTGCCGCAGCGCGACCAGGCGGTTGTAGACGACGACCAGCCACAGCAGCAGCAGGACGATGACGCCGAGAATGACCCATTCCATCACGCGATCTCCCGTGGTTCGCGCCACGCTAGCGCGCGCGGGGTGGCGGGGGAATTCACCCCCCGCGGTTTGCCGTTTCGCATGGTTTCACGCCGCCCGCTCGGTGAGGATGGCATGCGCGCGGCGGAAGGCATCGGCCATGCGGGGGCCTGGCATGGCGCCGCTGAACAGCATGTGCCGGTCCATCAGGAAGGACGGCACGCCATCGAGGCCACCGCGGCGGGCGGCCATATCCTCCGCCAGCACCTCGGCGCGGCCATCCTCGGTGCCGAGCATGGCGGCGACGGCAGCGCCATCCAGCCCGGCGCCGGCGCCGATCGCCACCAGCGTCGCGGCATCGCCGACATCCTGGCCTTCCTGGAAGTAGCCGCGGAACAGCGCCTCCACCACCGCGTCCTGCACGCCAGCGCTTTCCGCGAGGCGGATGACGCGATGCGCGGCGACGGTGTTGGGGGTGCGCAGCATCAGGTCATGCCGGAAGGCGAGCCCCGCCGCGCGCCCGGCTTCCGCCACCTGGGCATCCAGCTGGCGGGACTTTTCGAGTGAGCCGAATTTCCGGGCGCGGTAGGCGGCGCGCTCCACGCCTTCGGGCGGCATGTCGGGATTGAGCTGGAAGGGGCGCCAGCGGATCGCGAAGTGCAGCCCCTCCCCGGCCAGTTCGGCCAGCGCGGCTTCAAGGTTGCGCTTGCCGATCCAGCACCAGGGGCAGATGGCGTCGGAGATCACGTCGATGGTCCGCGCCGGCGTCGGCGCCAAAGGGAGGGGGACGGCGATCGGCGCCCCACCGGTTTCAGTGGGGCCGCAGCCATCGGGGGTGCAGACCTCGGGCGTGGTGTTCGTGTCCATGGCGGGCGTCCTTACAGGGCAGCGAGGCGGGCGGGGACCTGGGCGAGCACGTCGAGGCCGGCATTGGCGAAGGCGAGCCGTATATGGCGATCCTGACCCGGGCCGAAGAAGGGGCCGGGCAGACTCATCAGGCCCTGGGTCGCCGCCAGGCGTTCCGAAACCGCCATCGCATCCGGACCGCCTTCCGGCACCCGGAGATAGGCGAAATAGGTGCCCAGCGAATCCAGCCGCCAGCCCGGCAATTGGGAGACACCCTCGCGGAAGGCCGTGGCGCGCTCCGCCATCATCGCGCGGTTGCCTTCGCGCCAGTCCCGCAGCGCCGGCACCGCCCAGGCGAGTGCGACCTGGGAGGGTCGGGGCGGACAGATCTGCAAGGTATCCAGCGCCTTGGCGAGTTCGACGTGGAAGGCCGCCCCCGCCGCGATGGCGCCGACGCGGTGGCCCGGCACGCAATAGGCCTTCGAGAAACTATAGAGATGCACCAGCACATCGCCCCAGCCGGGATCGCTGAACAGGCTGTGCGGCGGCGATTGGTCGGGGTGGAGGAAGTCCCGGTAGGTCTCGTCCAGCACCAGCAGCGCGCCGCGCTGGCGGCATAATTCGGCAAAGGCGTGGATGGTGGCGGCGGGATAGACGGCGCCGGTCGGGTTGTTGGGGCTGACCAGCACCACGGCGCGGACCGGGGTTTCATCCATGATCGCGGCAGCCAGGACCGGGTCCGGCACGAAGCCATCCTCCGGCCGGGTCGGCAGGGGAATGGCGCGGGAGCCCTGCATCGTCAGGGCCATTTCCTGGTTGAAATACCAGGGCGTCGGTAGCAGCACGCCCTCTCCCTGGTCCGCAATCACCGCCATCGCCATGGCGAAGGCGAGGTTGCAGCCGGCGGTGATGGCGACATCGGCGCCGCTGATCGGCGCGCCATAGAAGCGGGCCATATCCTCCGCCAGGCCCCCCCGCAGCGCCGTGTCGCCGGCGATCGGGCCATAGCCGGCAAAGGCGGCGCTGCCTGCGGCAGCACCCAGGCGCGCCAGCAATTCGGGCGGCGGTGGATAGCCAGGCACGGCCTGGGTGAGGTCGAGTGCCGGGCCAGCGCGCCCGTCATAACGGGCGGCCCAGGCGCGGGCGGCGGGGATGGGCGGCGCGGCGGTGGCGCGCAGGCGCGGGGAGAGGATCATGGCGGAGCAGTCTCGCCCGGCGCTGCGCCCGCGACCAGGGGCGCCAGCGGCCCGGCATCCCGCCACGTGAAGTGCTGGTAGGGCACAACGATCCTGCTTACCTTCCCGGATGGATACGTTCGGAGTTTGTTGCCATGACAAGCCGTCTCATCCTGACCCCGACCACCGCGCAGGTGCTGCTGAACAACAGGAACGACTACCTCTACGTCGGAGGCGCCGGCGAACTGCTCTGGGACGACAAGCCGGTGGTGGTGAGCAGCTCTGGCTCCTCCATCGTCAATCGCGGCGCCATCGTCGGGACAACAGGGGATGCCATCGGTGGATTCAACATCCGTAGCGAACACCACCGCGGCTCTGTGTTTCGCCCCGGCTGGCCAGCTTTGCAAGTAGGCTGTTGAAGGCCTCGTTTGGGGTGGCGTAGTCGAGCGTCTTCCTGGGCCGGT
>CANJXD010000239.1 GCA_947478535.1 Acetobacteraceae bacterium | reverse complement strand
TCGGCATCTGGGCGGAAAGCTCCGCGCTGAACGGCGCCGGCGCGGTTCGCCTGCAACTCGATCCAGGCAGCGTCGTCATCGGCGGTGCCGGCGGCACCGGCGTGCACATGCTGGGCGGCGCGCTGAGCCTGACCAATGACGGCGTGATCGGTGGCGTGGATGGCGTCGCCGGGCGCGCCATTCTGGCCCGCGGCAGCAGCGCCAGCATCACCAACCGCGGCATCATCACCGGCAGCATCGATGCCGGCATCGGCGCCATCACCGTCGCCAACGAGGCCGGCGCCATGCTCAACGCCGGCGCCCGCATCGGGCTGGCCGGCGGCACGCTGACCAATGCCGGCGGCGTCGCCCCTGGCGGTCGCGGCGCTATCCTCACCACCGCGCTCACCGGCAATTTCCGCCAGACCGCGACCGGCACCAGCTACTTCGATGTCGAGGGCCAGGCGGCCTCGATCCGCGCCGACCGGCTGAACGTCTCTGGCACCGCGCGGCTGGCCGGGACGGTGGCGGCGGAGCTGCTGCCCGGCAGCGTGCTGCCGCCCGGCACGCACAGCGCCACCATCATCCGCGCCACCGGCGGCACCACGCTCGACGGGCCGGTGACGCTGACCAACACGCCGACACTCAACAGCAACTGGTCGCTGCAGTACCCCAACGCCCAGGACGTCGTGCTGCAGGTCACGCTGACCACCGCGGCACCAGGCGCCCGGATGAGCAGCAACCAGCGCAGCGTCGCCACCACGCTGAACAGCGCAGTGGCGAGCAACCCCACCGGCTTCTCGAGCTACGCCAGCAGCGTCTATGGCGCGACCAACGCCACCAGCTACGCGGCCTCGATGAGCAGCCTCGGCGGCGATGGCGGCGTCACCTCGCTGCTGGCGGCGCAGGGTGCCTCGCAGCAGTTCATGATGGGCATCACCGCCCGGCTGGACCAGTTGCAGCGCAGCCGCGACGCCGGCTTGGCCACCCCTGCCTCCTTCGCTCCCTATGCCTTCGCCTCCGCCTTCGGGGATGAGGGTGCGGCGCTGTCGGGCGAGCCGATGCTCGGCATGGACAGCGTGGCCGACGTCATGCCCTCGCCGCTGCGCTTCTGGGCGATGCCGCTCGGCTATGGCGGGCGGCTCGATGCCAGCGCCTCGCTCGGCGCCGAGGCGCAGGCCAGTGTCGGCGGGTTCATGATGGGCTTCGACCACCAGGTCGCGCCCAACCTGCTGATCGGTGCCGTCGGCGGCTACAGCAACGGCACCTATGACGCCGGCCAGCTGATCGCCCGCGGCCAGCTTGAGGGCGGCCATGTCGGCAGCTACGCCATGTGGCGCTCCGGCGCGCTCTACATGAGCGGCGCCATGGGATACGCCCGGCATGAGGCAAAGCAGTCCCGCATCATCGGCCTGGAGGGCCAGTCAGAGTACGCTCGCGGCAATGCCGGGCTGCACAATGCCAGCGCCAATCTGGAATTCGGCGCCCGCTTCAACCTCGGCGGCTTCGCCCTCTCGCCCTTCGCGGCGCTCGGCGTGAATGCCTGGCGCCAGGATGGCAGCACCGAGACCTCGACCGCCGCCACAGGCGACAGCGGCGTGCTGGGCCTGACCCAGCAGGCGCGCTCCGACTATTCGGTGCCGATGTCGCTGGGCCTGCGCTACGATAGCACCTTCGCCGGCCCGGGCGGGCTGGCGCTGACGCCCTATATCCGCGCGGCCTGGGTGCATGAGACGCGCAACAGCCTGACCAGCACGTCCTCGTTCGCGCTGGCCACCGACCAGACCTTCAGCCTGGTGACGCCGCGCACCGCGCGTGACCGCCTCTCGATGAATGCCGGCATGCAGTTGCAGGCGAATGAGCGGCTCGGCTTCGGCTTCGGCATCCTCGGCGATGTCGGCGACGGGACCCAGTCCATCGGCGGCTTCGGCCGGATAGTGGTGCGGTGGTGACCATGACGACAGTCCAGGGCGGCAGCAGCCCACGGAGCGCAGCATGAGCGGCAGCATGGCCCCCGTCATCGACGCGCTCGACCTTGCGCTCGATACGCCACAGAACCTGGCCTTCCGGCCCTTCGCCTCGCTCGACCTCAGCGGCGGCACCGTGCTGTCCGCCCGCGTGGTGGTCGCCGCCGGTCTCGTCGTGCCGACTGGCGCGCTGGTGGGGCTGGCCGATACGCCGTCGCCGGGCTTCACCACCTATGAGCTGGCGGAGACCGACACCGAGGCGCTGGAGGCGGCGCTGGAGGCGCTGGAATTCACCTTCACCGACCCGGTGCCGCATGGCGGCAACCGGCTGGTGGACTTCTCCCTCGTGATCGTCGGCGGCACCATCGCGGATCCGGTCGAGGTCGATACCGGCATCGCCGTGCATGTCGGCGAGGCCGACCAGCCGACCGCCTTCGTCGGCTCTCTGCCGGACGGGCTGAGCATCCCCGATGTCGGCGTGTCCTTCGCGCCCTTCCTGCTCTCCGCCATCAGCGACGGCGATGCCGGCGCGCTGTTCACGCTCGACATCTCCTGGGATGCCGGTGACCTGGCGCTGCTGGCCGGCCCGCCGCCGCTGGTCGACGGTTTCGGCACCGCGACGCTGACCCTCTCCGGCAGCCTTGCCGAGGTGAACGCTGCGGCCTTGGCGCTGGTCTTCGCGCCGGTCGCCAACCTCGCTGCCCCTGGCGCTTCGGTCACCACCACCGTCACGCTGGTCGCCCATGACGACATCGGCAATGACAGCATCACCGCCAGCTTCGACGTCACCGCGACCGGCGTGCAGGATGCGCCGACGCTGACAGGCTTCGTCGCCAACGCCACCATGACCGACGAGGAGACGCTGCTCCCCTTTGGCGCGATCGACCTGGAGGACCCCGACGCTGAGGCCGGCGTCATCGGTGCGCAGACCCTGACTGCGACGGTCACCCTCTCCGCCGCCGCCAATGGCGCTCTCGGTGGCGTCGCCGGGGCCAGCTTTGATGGCGGTACCGGCATCTGGACCTTTTCCGGCACCACGGAGCAGGTGGAAGCGGCGCTGCTGGCGTTGACCTTCACGCCGACGCTGCACCAGGTGGCGGCTGGTGACGTCGTCACCACGACCTTCAGCATCAGCGTCAGCGACGGCACCGATACGGTGGTTGACGCCAGCACCACCGTCGACGTCATTGCCGGCGCCATCGCCATCACCCTGGACCAGGCGCTGCTCGACCTCGGCACGCTGATGGAGGGCACCACCAGCGGCAACATCGCCGCGCTGCTGCTGGCCAATGCGCGCACCGCCATCCCTGGCAACGAGGCGATCCTCTACCTGCTCGGCGCCGCCAATCTCGGCACCATCGGCATCGCCACGCTCGATGCGGCCCTGCAGGATTTCCGCTTCGAGGCGGACGGCTTCAATGCGCTCGCGCCGGCCGACAGCTTCCAATACATCATCGCCGATGGCCGTGGCGGGTTGGTCACCGGCACCGCCCGCTTCACCATCACCGGCCCGACGCTGCCGACCCTGGTCGGCGGCCCCGGCGACGATGAACTCGTGCTGCCCGGCTGGTACGGTCGCGTCATCGGCCAGGGCGGCGCCGACAGCATCACTGCCGGCGGCGGTAACAACCGCGTCTTCGGCGGCTGGGGCGATGACGTCATCCTCACGCGCGGCTACGGCAACTATGTCGAGGGCGGTCCCGGCGCCGACACCATCAATGCCGGCGAGGGCAACGCCACCGTTGATGGGGGCAATGGTGACAACGTCGTCACCATGCGCGGTTCGCTCAACATCGTCACGGCTGGCGATGGTGACAACTACGTCTACGGCACCTTCAGCGACAGCTCGGTGACCTTCGGCGACGGGCACAATCGGGTCCGCCTCGGCGGCCATGGCAACACCATCCTGCTGGGCGACGGCCTCAACATCATCGAGACCGGTGCCGGCAACGCCACCGTCATCGGCGGCGGTGGCGGCAACACCATCGTCGCGCGCGGTTCCGGCAACCTGTTCATCACCGGTGCCGGCGCCGATGACATCACCGCCGGCGCCGGCAATTCCATCGTCGAGACCGGCGGCGGCAACGACATCGTCCGTCTCGGCACCGGCTTCCAGCAGCATGTCGAGACCGGCGCGGGCGAGGACACGGTCTACGCCTCGCGCTCGCCCACCGGCGGCAACCATGCCATCGACCTCGGTACCGGCAATGACGTCGCGGGCCTCATCACCAACGCCGCCACCGTGATGGGCGGTGAGGGCGAGGACCGGCTGACCGCGACCGGCAGCTGGAACCTGCTCGATGGCGGCGATGGCGCCGATACGCTCACCGGCCAGGGCGGCGACGGCAACACGTTGCGCGGCGCCGAGGGCGACGACCGCATCATCACCGGCGGCGGCCAGCGTGCCCGCCTCGACGGCGGCGGCGGCGATGACTGGCTGACCTCCGGCGGCGGCGGCGACACGCTGGATGGCGGCACCGGCAATGACAGCTTGGCCGGCGGCAACGGCGACGACCTGCTGATCGGCGGCGCCGGCGCCGATACCCTGCGCGGCGGCTTCGGCCGCGATACCATGCAGGGTGGCGAGGGCGACGACCTCTATTACGTCGAAACCGCTGGCGACACGGCCTCCGAGGCCGGCGGCGGCGGGCGTGACCGGGTATTCTCCTCGATGGGCTTCGTGCTCGGCGACGGGCTGGAAGACCTGACGCTGAACGGCACGCGCGCCATCGCCGGCCAGGGCAACGCGCTCGACAACCGCATCGCCGGCAACTCCGGCGACAACCTGCTGCTTGGCCTGCAGGGTGCCGATACTCTGCTCGGCGGCGCCGGCAACGACACGCTGGTGGGCCATGCCGGCGCCGACTACCTGCTGGGCGGCCCCGGCGCCGACAGTTTCCGCTTCATCCGCCCGAGCGACGGCGGCGACCGCATCGCCGGCTTCTCCGTCGTCGACGACAGCATCGAGGTGGTGGCCAGCGCCTTCGGCCACGGCCTCGTCGCCGGCATGGACTTGGCCGCGTCAGGCGGATTCCTGCTCGGCACGACGGCGACCAGCGCGGCGGGCGTCGGGCAGTTCCTCTACAATGCGGCGAGTGGCGAATTGTCATGGGACCTCAACGGGGTCGGCGCCGGCGGCGTGACGGTGCTGGCAACACTCGGCATCGGGCTTTCCTTCACAGCCGCCGATATCGTCGTGATCTGATGCGGGTGAACGTGAAAGAGCTTGGCCAGTTCAGCCAGCGTCTTCTCGCCCTGGATCGCCGCCAAAGACACCTTCGCCTTGAAACCCGGCCTATGCGTCCGCCGGGTTCGTTTCGTTATGTTTGTTCCTGATCTGCGGCATCGTCGTCGCTGTCAGGCAGGAAATCCACTCATCGGCCTGTCCGAAGTTCCCGAGCCACCTCTTCGGCGTCTGGCTCGGCAATGAAGGCGGGCCGCCGATGGCCGAGGTGCGCGGCGGCACGCTGCCGGCGCGGCTGTTTCGCGACATCGTCGAGCACAACCCATCCTGAATCAGGATCAGTCCAGGACGACTACGGGGCCGCGACCGACCGGGCCGCCTCGGGCTTGCGGAATTCGCCAAAATCGAAGGGTGGGGCCGGGCCGCGCCGAAGACGAAGCGCCGCGCGCTCGGCCTCGGTGCGCGCCGCATCGACTCGGCCCCCGGCGTCGACCACGACGCCGTAGCCGGCCAGTGCCTGCGACACCGAGACCGTGCCATGCCGAATGTCGCGCGCGACCAGCGCCGGGTCGCGGTCCAGCGGGTCGCCCCAGCCGCCCGAGCCCGCGGTGCGGAAGATCACCTGGTCGCCCGGGGCGACCTTCAGCCCGTCGATCTTGGAGGGGATGCGCTCGGGCTCGCTCGCGCCGGCGCGGAGGAGCCATTTCGAGGAGGTGCCGCCATGCAGCCCGCCATTGATGCCCCAGGGCGGGACCACTTCGCGGTCGTCATGGATCGAGACCTCGCCCGCCTCCAGCAGGCGATAGACCTTCTCGATCCCGCAGCCGCCGCGGTGCAGGCCGGGGCCGCCGGAATCCTGAACCGGCGCGTAGCGTTCGACGATGACGGGGTAGTAGTTCTCGATGTATTCGATCGGCGTCGCGCTGAACAGCGGCCACCAGGCGTGGCCGTCCAGGCCGTCGCCGCGCGGCCGGCCCGGCACGCCGCCGAACAGCAGCTCCATCACCTGGAAATACTTTCCCTGGCTGTCGTGCCCGGTGAAGATGAAATGCGGGCTGGTGCCGTAGCCCGCCGCCATCGACAGATGCGGCGCCCGCTGGCCGAGCGCGCCGGCCTGACAGTCGAAGAAGCGCGTGTGCGTGTTGAGCCGGTTGCCGAGCGCCGCCGGAAAGCGCGGGTTCAGCAGACTCCCCTCCGGCAACACCACCTCGAACAAATCGTAGAAGCCCTCGTTGAACAGGATGTCGGGGTCGAAGGCCATGATCATGTAGACACCGAAGAACAGCTTGCAGAGCCCTTCGTGGATGTGGAAGTTGATCGGGCCTTCGGCCTGCGCGTCCGTGCCCGTCCAGTCGAAGACGGCGATGTCGCCGCGGCGGTAGATCGACAGCGTCATCCGGAAGGGGCCGTGCCCGCGGCCATCATCGTCCACGTAGTCGGTGAAGGAGACCGGCTCCTCGGGGATGTATTTCGCGATCAGAACCGCCATAGCCTGTCGCGTGCGGGCGAGGAGCAGCCCGCAGCTCGCGCTGTAGGTATCGCGCCCGAAACGGTCGCACAGTTCGCAGACGCGCTGCGCGGCAGTCCGGCAGCCCGCGATGAGCGCCATCAAGTCGCTGCGGTTGGTGTCGGGCGTGCGCGTGTTGTTGAGCATGATGTCCAGCACGCCCTGGTTCAGCACGCCGCGGTCTAGAATCTTCACCGGCGGGATGCGCAGCCCCTCCTCCCAGATCGAGCGCGCGTCGAAGGGCATGGAGCCCGGCACCTTGCCGCCGACATCGATCATGTGCCCGAAAATGGAGGCGAAGCCGACCAGCACGCCGCCGTGGTGAATCGGCAGCATCACGCACCAGTCATTGTTGTGAGAGATCGAACCCTTGCAGGCATAGGGGTCGTTCCAGACGAAGACGTCGCCCGCGTGGATGTCGGCGCCGAATTTCTCCAGCACGCCCGGGATGTAGGAACCGAACTGGCCCACCACCATGCGCCCTTCGGCGTCGCAGATCATCGGGAATTCATCGTGCTGCTCACGGATCACCGGCGAGAGCGAGATGCGGCGCACGACCTCGTCCATCTCGAAGCGCGCGTTCTTCAGCGCGTTCTCGATGATGTCGAGCGTGATGGGATCGACCTTCGTGGCTTGCATGGCGCTCACGCCTCCCCGGGGGTGATCAGGATGCTACCGTGCCCATCGATGGTCGCGATGTGGCGCGGCAGCAGCACCGTGGTGGTGTCGTATTGGCGGATGATGGCCGGGCCTGTGATGCGCGTGCCGACCGGCAGGCTGCCCCTCTCGTAGTTCGGCGTCGGCACCCAGGCACCGTCGAACCAGCAGGGGCCGGTCTCGACCGGGACGGGATCGCCCACGGCCTCGGGTGCGTCCATCCGCGCGGGTTCCGTCGCGCCGATCGCTACGACGCGAAGGGCCACGAGTTCAACGGGCACGGAGAAGCGCACGCCGTAGAGTCTTTCGTGCAGCGCATGGAAGTCGGCAACGACGCGGCCGAGATCGCCGGCCGCGGCGGCGTCGGCGGCCACCTCAACCGCCACCTCGAAGCCTTGCTGCTCATAGCGCAGGTCGAGGGAGTGGCGGATGCGGCGCGCGGCCTGCGGCACTTCCTCCGTCGCGAGCCAGCCTTCCGCCTGGGCGCCGAGTGCGGCGAAGCGGGCGGCTAGGTCGTCGGGCGTCACGGCGGCGGCGGGGCGGATGAAGGTCTGCACGAACTCGTTCTTGAACTCCGCCTCCACAAAGCCGCGCGCCGAGAAGACGCCGGGGTTTGCCGGCACGATGACGGGATAGCAGCCGAGCACCTGCGCGATGGCATTCGCGTGCAGCGGGCCGGCGCCGCCGAAGGCGACCAGGCCGAATTCGCGCGGGTCAAGCCCGCGCTGCACGGTGATGACGCGCAAGGCCCCCAGCATCGTCTCGTTCGCGATCCGCAGGATGCCCAGCGCCGCCGTCTCGACGGGCAGGCCGAGGTCGCCCGCGATCCGCGCCACCGCGTTGCGCGCGCCCGCCACGTCGAGCGTCATGTCGCCGCCGAGCAGCACGGGCGGCAGGTAGCCGAGCACCACATTCGCATCGCTCACCGTGGGCTCCGTGCCGCCGCGGCCATAGGCGACCGGGCCGGGACGCGCGCCGGCGCTGCGCGGGCCCACGATCAGCGAGCCCGTG
>CANJXD010000238.1 GCA_947478535.1 Acetobacteraceae bacterium | reverse complement strand
TGGGCCTGGAGGCGATGGTGTCGGAGGATCCCTCCGACCCCGCCTCCCGCCCCGCGCCGTCCGGGTGGCACGCGCTGCCGAAGGCGAAAGCGACGCTGCACGGACTTCGCATCGGCCTGCCGCAACCCGTGCTTGACGCGACCATGGACCCCGCGCTGCGCCAGGCGTGGGATGCGGCGGTGGCGAAGCTGCGGGATGGCGGCGCGCTCGTCACCGCCATCGCGGTGCGGGACTGGGACCCGACGGCCGCGCGCCGGGCCGGGCTGCTGCTGATCGAGGCCGAGGCGGCGGCGCTACATGAAGCGCTGATCGACGATCCCGCCGCCGCGTCCCCCGGCTTCCGCGCCGCCCTGGATTACGGGCGCAAGCTCAACGGCATCCGCCTTGCCCGGGCGATGTTTCAGTTGAGCGCGGTGAAGGCAGGCGTGCTGCGCGCGCTCGATTCCTGCGATGCGCTGCTGATGCCGACGGCGCCGCAGCGGGCCTTCGCACATGGCTCGAAGACGCCGCATGATCAGGCGGATTTCTGCGCCATCGCCAATATCGCGGGGCTGCCGGCCATCGCCTTTCCCTGGGCGGCGGAAGGGCTGCCGGCCTCGCTGCAATGCGTCGGCCGGCCCTATGAGGAAGCGCGGATCACCGGCCTTGCCATGACGCTCACCGCGCCCTGAAGGCGGGTGGGCGTTTGGCGAGGAAGGCGTCGTAGCCTTCGCGAAAGTCCGCGCCGGCGAAGGCATCCTGGAACAGCGCGGCGAGGCCCGGCGTTTCGGCGGTGGCACCACCCTCGATGGCGCCGATCATCGCCTTGATGGCGCGCAAGGCGGGGCGCGAGGTGGTGGCGAGCGCGGCGCAGGCGGCGTCCTGGTCCTCCGCCGTCGCCAGGCGCTGCACCAAGCCGATGCGCAGCGCTTCCGATGCCTCGATGAGCCTGCCCGTGAACAGCAGGTCCCGCGCCATCGGCGCGCCCACCGCGCGCATCAGGCGCAGCGTATCACCGTGGCTGTAAATCAGGCCGAGCTTCGCCGGCGTCACCGCGAAGCGTGCCTCGGCCGTCGCGATCCGCAGGTCGCAGGCCAGCGCGAGCGCCACGCCACCGCCGACACAGGCGCCACGGATGGTGGCGATGGCGGGCTTCGGGAAGGTGGCGATGGCGTCCACCGCGGCGGCGATGGCGGCATTGGCGGCGGCGGTGGTCTCCGCCGTCGCATAGGTCTCGGCGAACTCGGCGATGTCGGCGCCGCCGCAGAAATGCGCGCCCTCCCCTTCCAGCCGCAACAGCGCGACACCGTCATCGGCCGCGGCTTCAGCGACCAGGGCGGGCAGCGCCTGCCACATCGCGCGCGTCATCGCATTGCGCCGCGCGGGTTGGTCAATGACGAGGCGCGCGACAGCGCCTTCGCGGTCGAGGCGGATGCGGCCGGTCATGGCGCCAGTTCCTCGACGCGCTTCATCACGGCGGCGCCGGCCTTCGCCCAGCACTGGTGGCCGTGGATGAGGATGGCGATGGACAGCGCCTCCATGATCTGGCCCGCAGTCAATCCTGCGCGCAGCCCGGCCTCAGCATGGGCGAGCGCGCCTTCGACGTGGCCCGCCGCGACATCGAGGACGATGAAGACCAGTTCCTTCTGTGCCAGCGGCAGGTGGCCACCGGCCTCCGGCGAGCGATACGCAGCCTCTCGCGCCTTGAGGTAGGCGGCAAAGGCTTCCGGCGCATGACGGCGCAGCAATGCCACGCTATCCGGCACGCCGCCGATCGTGCCGCCGAAATGGTCTTCCGCCTCCGCCACCGTCGCGTCTCCGTGCAGGGGGGCATTCTCGGCCCGCAAATTTGTCCGAACAAGTGTTGTCACCACCGCCCCCGCATGGTTCAGTTTCGGCATCAGGGAAGAACCGGAGAAACGATGATGACCGCTTTGTCCAGGCGTGACCTCCTGCTGGCGGGAGCCGGCCTCGCGGCGATGGGTGGCGCTGGCGGCGCCGCGGCCCCTGCCCAGGCCCAGGCCGCGACACGGTGGGACATCTCCATCCCCTGGGGTCCGACCGAATTCCACACCACCAACGCGCAGCGCTTCGCCCGCGAAGTCGCCACCGTCACCAACAACGCCGTGCAGATGACGGTGCATCCCGGCGGTGCGCTCGGCGTCCGCGCCAATGAAACGGTACGCGCGGTGGGCGATGGCGTGGTGCCGATGGCGGAATTCACCGCCTTCCAGAATGTGGGTGATCTCCCGATGCTCGGCATCGAGAGCATCCCGTTCCTCATCAGCAACTACGATGAGTTGGAGATCATGCATTCCTTCGTCCGCCCGTTGTGGGAGAGGGAGCTGGATCGGCGCGGTCAGACAGTCCTCTACATGTGCCCCTGGCCCACGCAGATGTTCTACTTCAAGCGCCCGATCGCGAGCGCGGCCGATCTGCGCGGCATCCGCATGCGGACCTATGACCGCGTGACGGCGGAAATGTGCACCCGCCTCGGCATGGTGCCGCAGCAGCTGACCAACCCGGATGTGGTGCCGGCGCTGGCGTCTGGCCGCGTCGATGCGGTGATGACCAGCGGCACCACCGCGGTGGCCCAGCGCTATTGGGAATTCCTGAAGCACGCCTACGTGACGAACCACCTGTGGGCGACCAACTTCATGGTCGTGAACAACGATGCCTGGCGCCGCCTGCCGGCCGCGACGCGCACGGCCATCACCGATCTCGGCAAGCGGCTGGAGCCGGAATTCTGGGCCGTCTCGAAGGGCGAGCACGCGACCCGCGTGGCCGAGTTGCAGCAGAATGGCATGACGGTGGAACAGCCGCCGGCGGCGTTGATGCAGGCGCTTCGGACGGCCACCGCCTCGATGGGCGATGATTTCGCTCGCGCCAACCCGGCGGCTGGCCCCATCCTTCAGCAGTTCCGGCAACGCGTCGGCCGGGCGTGTGGCCGGCCAACGACGCTGGCGCCGCGCCCCCCATCGTCGCTGCGCTGCTGCGAGCCATCGATGCCGCCTGCACGGCCGGCGCGGTCGTCGCAGCCATCGCCGCCGGGTTGCTGGCGCTGATCCTGATCGTCGAGGTCATCGCGACCAGCTTCTTCAGCTGGTCGCAACCCTGGGCGGTGGAATACGCCATCTTCCTGCAATGCTTCGTGTTGTACTGCGGCACGGGATGGACCTTGCGGCAGGGCGGGCACATCCGCGTCGCCGTGCTGATGCAGGCGCTGCCGCCGGCGATGGCGCGACTGCTCGACATGGCAGGCACGATCTTCGCACTCGGCTTCCTCGGCTTCGCCTGCTTGACCTTGTGGCAGCAGTTGATCCGCACCTGGGATTTCGGGAGTTCCAGCTTCTATCCGATGGCGACGCCGCTCTGGATTCCGCAGGCACTGCTGACAGTAGGCGTCACGCTGCTCGTGCTCGCCTTCCTCGCTCGGCTCATTCGTCTGGTCTTCCACATGCAGGCCGATCTCGGCGCCGAGCTCACCGGCGGAGGCATTGAGTAATGGCCGGACCCCTTGTCCTCGTCCTTGGGATGCTGGTGGTCACCCTGTCGGGTGGCATCTGGGTCGGCGTATCGCTGATGTCGATCGGCATCGTCGCGCTGGAAGTCTTCCGGGACATGCGGGTGGACCGGTTCCTGGCCGGCGATATCTGGTCCTCCTCCACCGCGGTCGAACTCATCACCCTGCCGCTGTTCATCCTGATGGGAGAATTGCTGTTCCATACGCGGTTGTCGGAGAACCTGTTCGCTGGCCTCGCGCCCTGGGCACGCTACCTGCCGGGGCGCCTTGTGCATGTGAATGTGATGGGCTGCGCGCTGTTCGCCGCCGTCTCCGGCAGTTCCGCCGCCACCACGGCGACGGTAGGGCGCATCACGCTGCAGGAACTCCTGTCCCGCGGCTATGATCGCAGGCTGGCGGTGGGGTCCCTGGCCGGGGCGGGCACGCTCGGCTTCCTGATCCCGCCATCCATCCCGATGATCGTCTATGGCGTCGTGGCCGATGTCTCGATCCTGGAACTGTTCATGGCGGGCATCGTGCCGGGCATCATCCTGGCGGCGATGTTCATGGGCTGGATCGCCTACAAGGCGTGGCGCGAACCGGGGCTGGTGCCGCCCCAGGAGCCGCCGGTACCACGGGCCGTGGCGCTGAAGGCGCTGGCCAATCTGTTCCCGATCATCTTCCTGATCGGCTTCGTGATGGGCAGCCTCTATTTCGGCTTCGCCAGCATCACCGAGGCCGCCGCGATGGGCGTGCTCGGCGCGCTGCTGGTGGCGCTGGCGCAGCGGACGCTGAGCCTGCGCGGATTGTGGCAAGCTCTGCTCGGCACGGTGCGCACCTGTTCGATGATCGGGCTGATCCTGGTCGGCGCGCTGTTCCTGTCCAAGGCCATGGCAAGGCTCGGGCTGCCGGCGGAAATCGCCAACACCATCCAGTCCTGGGGGCTGACGCCCTGGATGCTGATTGGTGTCCTGCTCCTGTTCTACCTTGCACTGGGGTGCGTGCTGGATGGCCTTTCGGCCATCGTCATGACCCTGCCGGTGACGCTGCCGCTGGCCGCGGCGGCGGGGTTCGACACCATCTGGTACGGCGTCTTCCTCATCATCACCATCGAGATGGCGCAGATCACGCCACCGGTCGGCTTCAACCTGTTCGTCATCCAGGGGCTTACGAAGGAAGGTATCTTCCGCATCGCGGGCTACGCTTGGCCGTTCTGCGTCATCATGATGGTCTTCACCGGCTTCATCACCGCCTTCCCCGACGTCGTGACCTTCCTGCCGCACTCGATGCGCGGGGGATGATCGCCGGCGCGGGCGCCGCCATCCGCCGGCAGGGGATGCTGCTGATGGCGGGCGGCGCCGTATTGGGCGTGGCGCTGCCGGGGCTGGCGGCGGCGATGCGCCCTTCCCTGCTGTGGATTTCGCTGGCCGTCATGGCGCTGGCGCTGTTGCGGGTGGAACCGGCAGCGCTGGCGGGCGTGGTGCGGCGCCCGATGGTCGCCATCCTGCTGCTGCTGTGGCTGACCTTCGCGGTGCCGGTCCTCGTCTGGGCGCTGCTTTCGCCCTTCCTCGCGGCGGATGGGCCGTGGTTGGCCGCTGCGGTGCTGATCGCGGCGACGCCCTCCGTCATGTCGGCCGCCGTCTTCGCCATCCTGCTCGGCGCGGATGCGGCGCTGCTGACGGTGGTGGCCATTCCCTCCAACGCCTTCGCACCGTTCTGGCTGCCCTTCACGGCGACGCTGATGGGAGTTTCCGCGCAGGTCGATCCCTGGGCCATGGCGCTGCGCCTGGCGCTGCTGGTCTTCGGCAGTTTCGCGCTGGCGGCCATCGGCATCCGGGCGCTGGGCCGCGCCACCATCCGGGCGAAGGCGCCGGCGATCGATACCGCGATCGTTCTGTCCGTCTTCGTCTCCGCCATTCCCTGCATGGATGGGGTGGGGCCGGCGCTGGTCGGGAGGCCGCTGGATTTCGCGCTGATGCTGGGCTTCGTGCTGGCGCTGAACCTGGCCTTGCAGGGGCTGGGCTACCTGGTCTTCCTCGCCGCGCCCGTCACCGCCGCGCTGTCCTCCGGCCTGGTGACAGGCACGCGCAACATGGTGCTGCTGCTGGCCGCCATCGGGTCCCCGCAGGGCAGCGACCTCGGCCTGATCATCGCTGCCGCGCAATTGTCGCTGTTCGTCATGCCGATGCTCGTGGCGCCCGCCTATCGCGCCATCCGTCGCCATAGGGGCGCTTGACCGCGTCACGACAGGCGCACAAATTTGTCCGGACAATTCGAATCAACAAGGTCAACGCCATGGTCCAGACGCACACTCAGGTCGGCCCCAACCGCTTCCGCGAAAGCTTCGGCCGCTACTTCGAGGATTTCGAGCCCGGCCACATCTACGAACACCGCCCGAACCGCACGCTGACGGAGACGGAGAACACCTGGTTCACCCTGCTGACGATGAACCAGCACCCCATGCATTTCGACCAGGAATTCGCCAAGCACAGCGAATTCGGCCGTTGCATCATCGCCTCCCCCTTCACCGTCGCGGTGCTGGTGGGGATGACGGTCAGCGATGTCTCGCAGAAGGCCATCGCCAATCTCGGCTGGAAGGACATCAAGCTGACGCATCCGCTGTTCGCCGGCGATACGCTCTCCGCCGAAAGCGAGGTGCTGGACAAGCGGGAGAGCAAGTCCCGCCCGAATGCCGGCATCGTCAGTGTCCGTACCCGTGGCTTCAACCAGCATGGCGTGGTGGTCTGCGAATTCGACCGCACGATGCTGATCGCCAAGCGCGGCTACGATGTGGAGAAGAAGGCGAACTACTGACCCACAGGCTGGCGCCAGAGAAAGCGTAGCCCGATTGTGGTGCCAGCGCTTTCCTGGGTGAGGCCGCGGAGAACGAAACCGCCAACGCTCACACTGTCGTTCACCGTGTGGTCGAGGAAGGCGCCGGCCTCCAACACGCGGCGGTTGGCATCCTCGACCCGGTCCTGCGCTTCAATGCTGACGCCGCCGCTCCACGTCGGCGAGATGGCGTATGAGAGGTCGCCGTAGAAGGTCCAGTAGTCGGCCCCAGCCCCCCCACTCCCGGGCACCGGCGCCAAACGCCGCCCGAAAGACATGTAGACGGTCGTGTCTTCCGCCAGGCTGGCATGGGTGTCCAGGCGCAGCACGTGCTCGAAATACCCCGTCCCGAGCGAAGCGCGAGAGGCGCTGGGCAGGCGCGTCTGCAAGGCGAGGCCGAAGGAGGGCTCGCCGGGCAGGGCCGTCGCCCGGTAGAGGGTACGGCCGAAGGTCAGCCGCAGGTCCCCAAAACCGTTCTCATCGCCCGTCCCAGCCCCTTGAGCGACGCCGGAGCGGGAGAGCCAGGGCAGATAGAGACGGCCCCAATTCTCCTCCCCCACCAAATCCACCGCCAGCGGGATCGTCGTCTCCCGTACCCTGGTCGCCTCGCCAAAGCGGCCGATGGCCTGTTGCGGCGCGGTCCGCAGGCGCAGTTCCGCCGACTTGGCCGGCCAGGGCAGGGCCAGGGGGAGGAGGATGGCCGCCGCGCCCCACAGGGGCCAGCGCGGCGACCAGGCAGAGGCAGGGATCAGGGGCCGCTGACGCCACGGTTGCGACGGCTGCCGCCTTCGCGAACCATCGTCATGTCGCCGCCCTGATCGGCCATCGCGGCCTCGATCGTCGCCTTGATGGAGGACGGCACGACCACGGCGGCCTGCACGGCCGGCACGGCGAGGACGCTGGCGCCGGCGGCGATGACGGCGGCGAGGAGGAACTTCTGCATGGGGCTTACTCCTGTTGGCCGGCGGCATGCCGGTCAGGCCAGGGGGATTGCACAGCGCGTGCCAGAGGCTACGCGAGCAGCCGGACTTCGCGAAGCCACTGATTTCGCTTCACTTGCGAATTTCCCGCTGCATGCCGGGATCGGGGGTGGATTGGGGGATCGGGGGATATCACCCACCCGAAACCGGGTGCCGCATCACCCCGCCAGCTTCAGCGCCACGATTCCCGCCGCGATCAGGGCGATGCCGCCGATCCGCAGCAGCGTCACCGGCTCACCCAGCACCATCATCCCGAAGGCCGCGGTGCCGACCGCGCCGATCCCGGTCCAGACGGCATAGGCGGTGCCGACCGGCAGGGACCGCAAGGCGAGGCCCAGCAGGACGAGGCTCGCCGCCATCGCGCCCACAGTCAGCACGCTCGGCCAGAAGCGGCTGAAGCCGTCCGTCCCCTTCAGCCCCACGGCCCAGGCCACTTCCAGCAGCCCGGCCAGCACCAGCAGCAGCCAGGCCATTGTCGACATCTCCTCCCGCCGCGCCGCTGATACGCTTTCATCAACCCCGAAGCAGCACCGGAGTCGCCCCCAGCATGGCCACCAGGATGGATACATTCTTCCAACTTACCGAGCGCGGGACCACGCCGCGCACCGAAATCCTGGCGGGTTTCGCGACCTATCTGACGATGGTCTACATCGTCGTGGTCAATCCCTCGATCATGGCGGCGGCGGGGATCGACCCGGGCGCCGCCTTTGTCGCCACCTGCCTCGCGGCGGCGATCGGCAGCGCGCTGATGGGGTTGCTGGCGAATTTCCCCATCGCGCTGGCGCCGGGCATGGGGCTCAACGCCTATTTCGCCTTCGTCGTCGTCGGCACCATGGGCATCCCGTGGCAGGTCGCGCTGGGGGCGGTGTTTCTCTCGGGGATGCTGTTCTTCCTGGTGTCTGTCTTCAAGGTGCGGGAATGGCTGGTGAACGGCATTCCGCTGTCCTTGAAGCTCGGCATCGCCGCGGGAATCGGCTTCTTCCTCGGCCTGATCGGGCTGCGCGGCATGGGGGTGGTGGTGGCGAACCAAGCC